>NZ_JBTHHK010000005.1:0-65203 GCF_054353875.1 Mycoplasma sp. 4013
ATCTCCCAACTTTTCACTTCTTTAGACTCCATCCTTTCACTTCATCAGCGTAAGTATAATTTTTTAATGAACATTAAGTCAACTTTGCTATCAAAAATGTTCCCTGATCAAAACTCAAAATTTCCCAATATTCGCTTCTCAGAATTTACTCACGCTTGAGAACAGGATCTTTTGGGAGAGTTAGGAAAATTTTATAGTGGTTTGAGTGGTAAAACAAAAGAAGATTTTGGAATTGGTAATGCAAAATATATAGATTATTTAAATATACTAAATAATACATTTATAAATTTGAATGAACTTAAATCAACAAAAGAAGATGAAAAACAAAATTTAGTAAAAAAAGGAGACATTTTTTTTACTATATCTTCTGAAACACCAGAAGAGGTTGCGATGTCTTCTGTTATATTAGAAAATGTTGAAAATACCTATCTAAATAGTTTTTCTACAGGATTTAGATTTAATGAAAATTTTAAAAATATAATAGAGTTTTTTGGTTTTTACTTTAGAAGTAAAAATTTCAGGGACAAAGTATTGTTACTTGCACAAGGTATTTCTAGATTTAATATAAGCAAAACGGGTTTAAAAAACTTACAATTGACATTTCCACCTTCTCTCCCTGAACAACAAAAAATCTCCCAACTTTTCACTTCTTTAGACTCCATCCTTTCACTTCATCAGCGTCAGTTACAAATAATTAAAAACATTAAGAAAAAATTATTAGAAAGGATGTTTATATAATGGAAAAATTTAATAATGAACTTGAATTTGAAAAATCTTTAATACAAAAACTTAAGAACTACGGATGAAATAACGAAAAAATCCAAAACTCAAATATTAAGGATACCCTAGAAAATATTTCAACTAAAGACTTAGAAGAAAACTGAAGAAATATTTTATTCGAAATAAATAAAGCCACTCTTAAAAATGTTCCCTTAGATAATGATGAATTCGATGAATTAAAAAACATTATCTTTAAATCAAGTTATAAAATCAAAGACTTTTTTGCTTTTTTACAAGGTGAAACAGTATCAATAAAAAGAACCAATCCAGAACTTTCAGAAGAGGATAAAAAAGAATCAGTTAACCTTAAAATATTCAGTAATAAAGAAATAAGAGGTGGAGATACTATCTATCAAACTGCTAGACAAATTAATATCGAAGGTGTTAGAAAAAGAATTGATGTTTTATTATTAATAAACGGATTACCTTTATTTTGTCTTGAATTGAAGCAAATTGCATCAGGAATTCAAGATGCTAAACATCAACTTATTAATTACGGAAAAGCAGGAGTATTTAATACAGGTGTATTAAATTTTGTACAAGTTATTGTTGCAATGACTGAAAATAATATGGAGTATGCAGCAAGAGTTGATGATTTTTATGAATTCGATATTAATTCATTTAGATATTGAAAAAATCATAACAACCAAATTGTTCATCAACTAGATGAAATAATTAGTTTGTTCTTTAAAATACCAGAAGCACATAATCTTATTTCAAATGGAACAATTATTAAAGATAACAAGTTGTTTATAACTCGTAATTACCAATTTTATGCTATTCGTTCTATTTTGGACCAAATTGAAAAAATTAAGTCAATAAAAGATAATAAATGTGGATTTATTTGACACACAACCGGATCAGGAAAAACTTTAACCAGTTTTCAAACAGCAAGAGTGTTATTGAAGCGAAAAATTGTTTCAACTGTTATTTTTGTAGTTGATCGGATGGATTTACACAAACAGAGTTTCGATGAATTCTGAAAATTCAAAAAAAGCGACGAAGATAAAATCGAAGTAAAAAAGGCACTTAGCATTTTAGACTTAGAACGAAAGCTTAAGAAGATTTCGCAAAAAAGTAATATGTTCGCTACTATTATTATTACATCAATTCAAAAACTCTCAAAAATTACAAAAAACTATTTTTCAGATAAAGATAAAATTGCTTTAATCTTCGATGAAGCACATCGCAGTGTTTATGGAGAAATGATTGCAAAAATACAAGAAGTATTTACCAATGGAATCTTTATCGGTTTTACTGGAACACCGATTCAAGATGTAAATCAAAAAAATGATTTAACAACTGAACAGGTTTTTGGTAAACAACTACATCAATATACCATCAAAGATGGATTAGAAGATGGAAATGTATTAAGATTTTACAATCACTATATCGATTTTAAACAAAAATACTTACCTATGTTTTTCTATAACTGTGTTGTAGCTAATAAAAATAATCCAAATAAAAAATTCTCTGCTAATGAAATAGAATTATTAATTGAAAATAAAGAAATATCTGCAAAGGATGTGAAGATTTGAAATTTAATCAAACATAAAGGTAATCTGCAAAATAAAGATGATACCCTAACAATTGAAGAATGATTAAAAGATAAAGGTTACTATGATAACAAATATTTTAAAATGTTAGTTGCTCATGATATACTAAAAAATTGAAACAGTACTAGTGGTAATCGTAAATACTCTGCTATTTTAGCTACCAAAAGCATTAAGGATGCTATTGAGTATTTTAAAATTTTTCAAAAACTCAAGAAAAAATATGATAACTATGTTGAGAAATTTAAGGTAACGGCTCTTTTTGATCCCAATCTTGACTCCTCTGAACAAGTATATGGACAAAATAATAACGAAATAATTAAAAAGTTCGCTATCAAATTTATCCAGGAACCTAAAAACTATATATATGAATTTAAAGAACTTATCAATGCCGTTGCTAAAACAAAATATACAGATAAAGAATTAGAAAAGATGAATGATGAGTTAAATTCACAATACCAAGAAAACAATTGAAATGATCCTAATGATATTACATACTATATTAAAAACAAACTCAACTTTAATTCCGACAAAGAAAAAGCTTTGAATGAAATTTATCAAAAGTTTGAACAAGATTATAAAAATAACAATCTTGTTCAAACCAGCAATTTAAAAGATAATTTTAAAATAGTTGTTTCTGATATTTTCAAAAAAAGAGATCCGAATAAAAAGGTGGTTTTGGATTTATTAATTGTAGTAAACCAAATGCTTACTGGTTATGATTCGAAATACATTAATACTGTTTTCTTTGATAAAATCCAAGAAAACGAACAACTTATTCAATCTATGTCACGGACAAACCGCTTAGATAATAATGATAAACCATTTGGTTCTATATACTTCTACCGTCAACCTGAAATAATGAAAATTAATTTAGAAAATGCTCTTAAAATATATTCAGGTGTAAAAGAAGAAGATATAAGTTATGATAAAGAGGATGTTTTATTAGAAGCAGTTAAAAAAGATTATGCACATATTTTTGGTATTTTTTCACAATGAAATGAACCTACCTTTGCACAAGTTCCGTTTTTTGATTTAAAAAATCCTGATGAAACTTTAAGAACTCAATTAAGAAGTTTTATCAAACATTATGCACAAATGCGAAAAAACATTACTGCATTATCAATTTTAAGAGTCGATGTTTATGATAAGCTAAAAGGTATAATCAATAAAAATAATATCGATAAATTATCATTGAGATTTAAAGAAATTGATCGTAGTGTGCTAAAAAGCACATCGATAAACAAAAATGAACTTGAAGATTTAACATTAAACGAATCCGATATAGAATGAGCATCAAATGCTAATGTATATGAGCAAATTATAGATTGAAAGTATTTTGATAAATACTTCCTTAATCATAATTACAAAAAACAAAATGAATATGATAAATATCTAAAAAACGAAGAATCCAAATTTAACGAAACACTAGCATATCTTGATCCAGAAACAAAAGGGATAATCTTAAAAATTAAAAACATGTTTGATAGTGGACTTCTTAATACAGAGATAATTAAACTGCAAGGAACAGAAGGTCTTGCTAATTCAATTAAAAGCAAAGAAATTAGAGACAAAAAACAAGCATTCAAGGATACTTATCATATATCAAAAGATAATAAAATTGAACGCATCTTTGATGAATTATGAGATCTAGAAGAATCTAGATGAAGCGAAAATGGTAGATTGGGTAAAATCTACGAACATATCAAAAAAATAGACTCTCCAGAATTTGAAAAATATATAAAAAACAAGCAAGGAAACTTTAGGGTATACAATATACAAGCACAGTTCCGTGAAGATTTAAAGAACAAGAAAATTGGTTAAAACACCCGAGAGGGTGTTTTTTGTATCTTGCTTCTTAGTTCTTTTCGTTACCTAGCTTGAATCTAGAACCTGGACTGCTATAACTACTGCTTTATTCTGCAAGCATCAATAAAATATGCTTAGCACAAATTAATTGCACTAAGCATATCTTATACATTTGAAAGAACCTCAAAACCTCATCTGGTTCATTGAACATATAATATTTTTAAACCTTTAACATTCTTTTGATAAAAGTCTTCAAAGTATTGCTTGGTAAAAAAGAAAGTTCTTCCATAATATAAATTTTTTATTGTCTTTATGTTAAAACGAATGATAAGATTTTCAATGATTTGATAGTCTATATAATCTTGTTCATCCATCTTTTCAACTTTATTGCGGTGTAATTGAAAGTCAAAACCACGAATTCGCATTAGCTTATTAAACAAATAAAAATCCTTATCAGAATTAAATGAAAAAATAATATTAGTGTTTTCTCATTGATTATATTTAATAATATCCTCTAAAGATTTAGCATGTTTGATAACAAAATTACGTGATTTTGGTGTCAAAACTTTTCATATTGGAGGAACAACTCAGTATCCGTTTTCCATATGATTAATTTTTATATATTTAACTTTCATTCTTATTCCAACATATTTAAAAAGTTTGCTATCCCTTGTTCATCATGTGAATTTGTGATAAATGTTGCTTTTGATTTAACATCATCTCGTGCTTGACCCATTGCAACTGAATATTTAGCAACTTCAAACATCGAAACATCATTATCTTCATCACCAAATACCAATGTTTTATTTAAATCGATGTTATATTTATCTGCTAAAATCTGCAAACTTTTTCCTTTAGAATTATTGATTGGCATAATATCATAAACATGTACTTGCGAGTTGATAATATATACATTGTCAATCTTTGAAATTTTCATCGCTGAAATATCAGTATTTTCAGCTGTACTATCACGCTTGATAACTAAGAACTTTAAAATATCATGTTCATCTGTGTTAAAGTTTGAATTTTGATGATTTAAATCATAATAGTCGAATGCAAATTGATTTTCTTTTTTGCGTTTAGCAATTGTGTCTTCTAATCAAGCAAATCAACTTGGTTTGCTTGCATTTTTATGAAAACCATAAATTTGATTACATGTATACACCAAAAATACTACACCTGATGCTATCAATGCTTCAAAAACTGCCTTAGCAGATGCTTTATTTATAGGATTTTTATAAACAATTTGATCATTTTGAAAATCGTAAATAAGTGAACCATTGCAGCAAATTGCAGGATAATCGCAATCTAAATTAAAAAACTCTTCTTTAGCTAAATAATGTGGTCTTCCTGTGATAACTGAGTATTTTTTACCAAGACTTCGCATTCTCTGGATGCCTTGATATGATTGTGGTGTAATATTTTTGTGTGAATCAAGTAAGGTTCCATCTAAATCAAAAAACAAATACTCAAAATCACTATTTTTTAATTTGTCCATAATATGCATTTGGTCCATGTTTGCGAAAGTGATGCTTGTTTTGTAAAGTCTGATTTGCAGGACCTTTATCGGGAACTAAAATTAAAGTGTGTAATGCCATTTTAGCAACTTCTTCCAAGGTAAGTGCTAAATTAACTGCATCTTTTGGATTTTTAATCGATCAAACAAATGGACCATGCTCTTTAACCAAGGTCGCACTAGTAGATTCAAAACTTATGTTGTTTTTAGTGAAATGTTCGATGATAACTAACCCTGTATTATGCTCATATGCACCATTTATTTCATCATCTGTTAGTTCTCGGGTGCAAGGAACGGAACCATAAAAATTATCAGCATGAGTAGTTCCAAAACACTTAATTTCCTTACCTGCTTGTGCAAAACCAACAGCATAAGGTGAATGGGTGTGAACGATACCTTTGATATTCTTATTTGCTTTATATAATAAAGTATGAGTAGGAGTATCTGATGATGGATTAAGTTTAGAATCTATTACATTATTATCCATATCAACCACTACCATATCATCGGCACTCATAGTTTCATATGAAACACCCGATGGCTTGATTACCATATATTTGCGATCTTCTGTTATTCCCGAAACATTTCCTCAGGTATGAATTGCGAGCTTATATTGATATAATAACATATTAGCTTGATAAACTTCTTGTTTAAGTTTTTGAATTTCGGCTTTATTCACCATTTGCTTCCTTTCATTGCATTTGATAAAATGCTTTTGCTTGTTTTAGCAATTCAATGTTTTCTATAGCAGTTTCATCTGGGTGGTTTTTTGATCACATTTCAATTAAAATCGGAACATTTAAGTCGTTTTTAGTTAACTGCTTTAATGAATGTACAAAATCAACACTTCCTTGTCCTCATGGAACTTCTTTGAATTTATTAGGTAAGGTGTCTTTAAAATGAAAACCAACGATTTTATCTGCACCCAAAAAGATTTCATTTTCTATATCTTTGGTAAATTGATTTAAGTTTCCTAAATCAGGATATATATAAAAATTAGGTGCATCGATTTGTTTTAAGAATGCTAAACATTTTGAAATAGTTCCTGCAAATGGTGTATCCATTGTTTCAAAAGCAACTGTTACAGAATATTTTGATGCAAGTTTAGCAACCTTTTTCATCCCTGCGATAAATCATTGCTTGGTTTGTTCATCCGAATCTTCATAATAAACATCGTAGGCAGCTAATTGAATAGTTCGAATACCAAGTTTTTTAGCCAAAATTAATGCTTTTTCCATTATCAGCAAGGCATGTTCACGAATTTTTAAATCATGTGATCCGAAAGGAAATTTACGGTGTGCTGACAAACACATTGAATTAAAGTAAAAATCTTTTTCTATCAAAAGTTTTCTTAATTCATTGATTTGTGTATTATTTCAATCTAATCTTTCAAGACGAAAATCTGATTCATCGACACTGAATTCAATAAAATCAAATCCTGCTGCCTTGGCAATATCGATTTTTTGACTTCAATCAAATTTATTATTGATTGCTTTTTCATAAATACCTAAAAAACGGGTTTTAGTTTCAGTATTTTTTAAATTCATCTTTGAATTCCTTTGCTGCTTGCTGTGGATCTTCAGCATCGCGAATCGATCTTCCAGCAATGAAAATGTATACTGGAATACCTTTAAAGAGTTTAATATCTTCAACTGTTACACCCCCTGTAACAGTTACTTTAAACCCCATATTAGCAAGTTTTGCGACTGTATCAATGTCTTTTTGACCTCATTTAACTCCAGCGGCTTGAGCATCACGGGCACGGTGTCAGACTATTTGTGGAACACCTGATGCTTGTCATGCCTCAACTTGATCCCATCTGAAGTTAGTAGTCATTTCAACTTGTATTTCTTTTTTAGTATCGAAAGTTTGTGAATATTTAACTAAATCAGCCATTGTTGCATTTTCAGCAGCACATATTGCAGTTGTAAAGTCTGCGCCTAATTCGAAGAACATTTTTGCAAATACTCTTCCTGCATCAGCAATTTTTCCATCAGCGACAATAATTTTATCTGGGAATGCTTTTTTGATTTCTGAAATAGCTTTTTTTCCTTCGGAAGCTAATAAAATAGTTCCAACTTCGATTACATCTATGTATTTTGCAGCTTTTGATGCTGACTCGATTGCTTCTTTAATTGTTAAGTTATCTAATGCGATTTGTAGTAGTGGTAATGCCATATTTTCCTTTATGCTTGTGCATCTATTTTGCTAATAATATCGATGACTTCTTGATTACTTTTTGCATTCATAATTGCTTCAATATTTGAATCTTGTTCAAAAATTCTAACAATTTGTGGTAATGCTTCTGATGTATGAACATCAGCTGATGTTGCTGCTAAAGCAACTAATAATGAAACTGGACGCTCGTCATTTTCAAAGTAAACTGGTTGTTTTAAAGTTACTAATGAAAATGAATTTTGTAAAACTCCAGCTTCGCTTTGGGCATGAGGGATTGCAAGATGGTTTGCAATAATATAATATGGTCCATATTTTAAGGTACTTTCAATCACAGCATCGTAGTATCTTGGTTCAACAAGCTTTTTATCAATTAAAGGTTTAATTGATAAATAAACTGCTTCTTTTCAGTCTTTTGCATGTAAACCTACATTAACTGTTTGATATTTTTTAAGTATTTCTAATAAATTAATTTTTTCCATAATTATAAACCTAGTGCTTTTTTAAGAGCTTCTCTAATTTCGTTTTCATCCATCAAATTTGTAACACCAACAATTTTTGCACGTTGGTTGTGATTAAACATTTCTGAAAGATGTTTTGATGAAATAATAATATCTACAGAATTTGTCATTCCTGTTGATTGGCCCATTGATAAAGCATCAACAGTTGCGCTTACTCCAAGTTCTTTCATAATTTTTTGAACTTTAAGTTTAATTATCATGCTAGTTCCCATTCCATTACCACATGCTGCGATAATTTTAAGTGTTTCCATAAGTATCTCCTAAATAATATAATAATATGTTTTTTACCTATATCATAGATAAAAAGATGTTTTTTTGAAAAAAGATTAGCACAAGGCTAATCTTAGTAAATTAGCTGTTAACTAATTTTGGTTGTAACTTAAGTATTTTTTGTAAAAATGTTTTTTTGGTTTGTGATCCATTATCTACAATTTGTCCTAATGCCAATAATCCAATTATTGCTAATATAACTAAAATTCAGGCAAGGATGAAATTATATGAAGAAATTCACATTAATAAACCAAAGAATAAGTTTCAGTCTGCCATACCAATATAACCATTTGCAACAGGTGAAACAAAACCACTTTTATCTATACCATCAGCAAATTGTGAGTGTTGTGTAATAATTGATTGGTATGAATTATCAATTGCTCTTGTCGCAATCGAAATAATTACAATTTCCAAGAAACCAAAGATTCCAGGAAGAAGTAATGCGGCTCTTCATCCACCTGATGCATTTGCATATACACCCAATGATCCCGAGTTAAAGAATAAGGTGATAAATAATGGTATTGCAATATTAAAGAATTTTTGGTTTGGAATTGCTGACAATCCACCAATAATTGCTACTGCGATAAATTGCCCAATTACCCCTGAAATAAATCCAAATGTAACAGAGTTGATTGAAAATCCATAAACTGCAGCTACATCGACAGCTACAACTGCACCAGGAATTATTTTTTCACTAATTCCATGGAATGATTGTTGTAGTTCTGTAATGAACATTCTAACCCCAGTAATAATTGCAACTAATGATGCAACTATTTTCAATGCTCCACCAAGGATATTTAACCCAAAGTTAGCACCACCAAATGAATTGTTTCATATTGCATAATTTGAGGTAAATTTAATGTGATCTGGAGCGATAACACTAAACGGATTAACAGATAACAATACAATAAATAATACTAAGAATAATAGCAAGATAATAATTGTTTGTGTAAAAATGTTATCTTCAAAGATTTTAAGATATGAAGGAAGTTTTTTGTTTTCAGCTGAATCTTCTTTTTTACCAAAAAATCTACCTAATTTATATGTTGTAGCGATTGCAAGCATTTGTTGGTGTCCAACTGCAAAACCTGCATTTTGTGTTACAGCATTTGTTCCTTTTACAGTTGATGCAGAACCAACTGCTCAGTAAATTCCTAAGAAAATACCTGACATAATTATAATTCCTGCTTGTTCACCTGCTGATAAAGCACCTGTAAAGATACGCATATCTTGGAATAAGATAATGTATAAAATGGTTGTAACAACAGCTGATTGTTGAATCATAACATGTCCTGTTATCATTAAACTATTTGTGTTTGTTCATCTTTTTAATGCTACCATAACAATATTTACAGCAAATCCAAGGATGAATGCAAATGAGATTAATGAAACATAATTATTTCCTAAGAAAGCTTTTTCAAAGAATGTATTTGAACTTGCTAATGCAAAATACGGATCTAATGGTACGATTCCTGCACCTTGACCTATATTTTTAACTCCTTCAAATACGGGTTTAGCTAAGGAAACTAAGGTTCCTGAACCAATTTGTAATAAGATAAATCCAATAACGGTTTTTAAAAATCCGATTACTGATTCACGAAAACCTCTTCCGATGGTTAGATAACCTACAAATGTAAGCGAACCTAATAACAATGCAGGTTGCTTAAAGAAGTTATCCATATAAACTTTGTTAAACATGAAAAGGAAGGCATCACCAGCAGCTTTTGGTGTTCATGGTAACACCTTTGGATCATTTGGTTGTGCTGATTTAACCAACATTGATACTAAAATAATGAAAACATTGATTAAAGCAAATATTGATCACCCAATGATTAATCCTTTCCTTTTCTTAGAGTCAATTTTTTTAATCATATTTGTCCTTAAATAAGGTTATTTTACTTTTAATAGTTTTTTTAATTCTAAGACTCTAGGATTTACTTTAGTAACATCGTATTTTCTTGGTTCATCAAAAGCCAAGATTTCTGCTGGGTTGTTTACTAACATATCTTGAATTGCTTCTTCGCTAACTCCAACTTGTTTAAGAAGCGGAATAAATCTATCGAATAAGTATCCCAGACCAAAAGTTTCTTTACCTCTTTCGGCTCCATAGTGTCTTTGATATAACACTCTACCAGCATCTAATGCAAGTGTAATGTGTTTTTGATACCCCTTGTCAACTAAATATTTGATGTTTTCTGCTAATGTTAAATCTGTGTAATATTTAACTCTATCAGGTCCATCAAAACATAAAGTTACCCCAAGTTCTGAAATAATTTTCTCATAGTAAAGTCTGTCAGGATTTTTATTTAAATGTGATAATTGAATTTTTCTTGGATTTGCTCCAAAATCAATTAAATGTTGTGCGGCTTCATATGCCATAGTTCCTAATTGTGTATGTACTAAAATTGGAGCTCCGGTCTCGATACTTGAACGAGCCGCAACCTCTAATGATTTAAGTTCAAGTCTATCAATAGCAGCATATCCTGTACCTGCTTTAATAATTCCTGCCTTTGCATTAGATCTTTTTACAACTGGTCCACTGTAGTTGTATTCATCCATACCAACTTCAATTTCTGCTTTAACCATTTCAACGATATCATCAATTGGTGCTAAAGCTAATCATGAAGCTCCCTTATCATAAAATGCTGCTTTATGAAAACCAGTAGCCATAATAATATGAGCTTTGTTTTTTAAAGCATTCGCTATTTCTAGCATCTTATGAACATCTCTACCTACATTGGGTGGGTCCATAGTAACCATACTTTTACCACCTTTTGCAATGTATTCATCCATTTCTTTTAATGCTGCATCGACTGAGAGCATAACAAAGTCAGGATGTTCGTGTGCTTCAGGACCATAATTTTTAATTAAATGATCATGGCAATCCACAACACCTAATTCTTTAGGATCAATATCACCTAAAACTGTTCTTGCGAATTTTTTCATTTATTCTCCTTTTAATATTATGAAATGTATTTTTATCATAAAACATTTTTTCATTTATTCTTGTAAAATATATTTATTTTAGTTTAAAAATATCTAAATACGGAAAAAATTGCGTATTTTTTCCATAAATTATTAAATTCTTGATAAAGCATATTTAAAAAAATTACAAAATGAAAAAAATAAATTTTTATTTTGTAGTACTGTAAAAGTAATAAATTTCTTTTTCAACTGTATATAAGGGAGAAAAGTTAGATAAAATTTGTAAATTATGTTCCTAAAATATAAAAGTTTTTATCTTTATTTATGAAATTCATTTCATAAATAAAGATAATTTATTCATTTTTTCTTTTTTTAATTCCTAAACTGATGACAAACTTACACAAGATAACAACTACATCAACAAACAAATACAATTTATAAGTGTAAAATAAATATTTTGATATAATCAAAACCAGAAAGGAAATAAATGGTAAAAGTAGAAAATACAAGAAATTCATCAATGCTTTTAAAAGCTGTTTTTAAAGGTGACAGTTATCCAAAAACCTTAGTTGAAAAAGAATCGGTTGTAACTGAATACTTTGACAGCAATGAAGCATTAGTTTATTTTGGAACAGAAGAAAAATATGACTATAATGTAGTCTCAAAATTCGCTAAGGGATTATTCGCATCACAAGTTCGCAACTTACAAATTGATCTCGATTCATTTGTTCGTGGAAAGGTTTGTATCCCTTGTGTTGTAGATGCGTTTACAAATGCATATAAATATGTAAATGCAGATATTTACAATGCAAAAACTTCTAAAAAACCAGAAAAATTTGCAGTAAGTTTTTTATCAACAACAGAGCCACAAAGATATGAACAAAAACTTTATAGCGCAAATGTTTTAGCAGATGCAGTTAATTACGCAAGAAACTTACAAATTATGCCACCTAACATTTGTAACTCTGAATATTTAGCTAAAACTGTTGTTGAAGATTTAACTAAATATGACAATTTAAAAGTAACAGTATTAAACAAAGCACAAATCCAAGAACTTGGAATGGGATTACTTCTTTCTGTTAATCGTGGAAGTATGTATGAACCTAGAGTTGTTGTGATTGAATATAACGGGAATCCAGATTCAAAAGCCAAAACAGTTTATGTAGGAAAAGGAATTACCTTTGATTCAGGTGGATATTCACTAAAGCCAAGTCGTTCAATGCTTGGAATGAAATTTGATATGTCTGGTTCTGTATTTGTAGCAAGTGCATTGAAAGCAATCGCTCAATTAAAACCTAAAACCAATGTTGCTGCTGTAATGTGTATTACAGATAACCGAGTAAATGGTGATGCATCATTACCTGATTCGGTATGAACCAGTATGAATGGAAAAACTGTTGAAATCAATAATACCGATGCTGAGGGAAGATTAGTAATGGCAGATGGGTTAACATATGCAGTTAGAAATCTGAAAGCAACAAGACTTGTGGATGTTGCAACTTTAACTGGAGCAATCCTTGTTTCGCTCGGAAGTACCTATACCGGAGTTTGAGCAACAACTGATAAAGCATGAGATGATTTAAAGGATGCGGCAGAATCTCAACATGAACTAGTATGAAGAATGCCTCTTGATGAAGCATTTGCTAAGGAAATTAAAAATTCAGTTGTAGCTGACCTTAAAAACACTGACTTATCTGGTGCAGGTGGTGGAAGTTGTTCAGCAGCAATGTTTTTAAAAGAATTTACCGAAGGGATTGAATATATTCATTTAGATGTTGCTGGGACAGCAGAACAAGGTGGAAAACCAACTGGTGCAATGGTTAAAACATTAGTTCAACTAGCGCTTAATGCAACTGAGTAATTAAAAAACCATCAATTATGATGGTTTTATTTTGCTCTATATAAAAAGTATAAAAAAATGGCGATCACGAGAGGATTCGAACCTCTGACCACAAGCTTAGAAGGCTCGTGCTCTGTCCATCTGAGCTACGCGACCACTAGTATTTATTTTATCATAATTTGATTGTAATTTAAATTATTTGATTATATTTTATAATTTTTTGTTCATGTTTTTTCAGCTATTTTCATAATTATTATTTTTCTTCTCTTTTCAATAATTCTTATTATATTGAATATCATTTTTAATACAAAATAATTATGTGTATAAACATAATTATAATTGAAAATTAATATATCAAAGCATACTTCTAATATTTATGATAACTTATTGTTGATACACAATATAATTAGCTTCAATTATGAATGAATATAAAATATCTTGATGAAAATGAAAATGTAAGTATTAACCAAAATATCTCAAACGATAATACAATTGAGTTTTATGAATATCTAAAAGATTTATATCTAAATACTACTAATAAACCAAAATTATCTATAATAAAAATAGCATAATTTCTGCTATTTTACATGCACAATAATTTGTCAAATAATTATTCCTACAATTACGATTAAAAGCAAAATTGAAATAATTGAAATTACATATATTCAAGTATTTCTACGATATTTTTTTATTGCTTCTTTAGGTAATGTATTTTCTTTAATAATTGAATTTACTAATGTAGTATATTGAAGATCTATTTTATCTTTTGTGTCTGTATTTATATTTGTTTGTTTTTTACTCATTTTTTTCTAATTCTACCATCACAGATACTGCAAATGCTTCTGGACCAGTATGTGCTGCAATAGGTAATGGAGTTGTTATTTGTGTGCTTGCCTTGATAAATTGATCAGATGTAATTGCTTGATTAACTTCATCATTAACACCTGAAATTAAATCAACATAATATTTAGCATTTTTATCTATGTTTTTTAAGCTATCTATAAACTCATTAACTAAATCAAATGCCTTAGCAGTAGCATTTTTAAAGTTTCATTTTGTTGCCACTGATTTAACTTTACCTTCTTCGTTATAACTTAATACAGGGTATACTTTTAATTTAGATAAAAGAAATTTTTTAATACCAGACAACCTACCACCATTAATTAAATATTCTAAACGATAAGGAACAATAAATGTTCTTGATGTTTCATTAATATTATTTAATGTTTCAAAAAGTTGGTTAATGCTCGCACCGTTTTCATACATTTTTTTAAGATGTGCAACTGTTCGAACAATTTGATTGCCAAACAAGTGATTTTCCATTATATGCACATTTGACAGTTCCATTGAAATACTACGAGCTTGCATAAAAGTGTTAGATAAATGCTGTGAGATACCTAAATAAATCACATCATCATAGTTTTTTGCTGCATCTTGAATGATTCGAGTCATCTTGTCTATTTTTGGTAATGAAGTTTTAATTTTAGATGTAACCGATATCTTTTTTAGTATTTCTAGATTTGATACATATCCATCCTCAAAACTTTCTCCATCGATTTCTACTTGTAAAGGTAAAAATTTATAACCTAGTTCATCTGCTTGTGCAACTGATAAACCAGAAAAAGAATCTACTATTATTCCCAATGTTTTCATATGATAATTATATTTAAAAAATATAAAGATATAAAAACAAATTCAAAAATTTTGAGCAAATGAAATATGAATAAATTTATGATAAAAATATATAATATCAAAGATGAAATTTAGTGAGCAGAAAATCAAAAATTGACATTCTTTTTATTATAACGAAGGAATTGAAATAATTTCACTTCCTGATTTTTTCAATCATATAAGACTTGCTAATTCTAATCCTGAATATAAAGTAAAAGCAACTAATTTAGGTATCGAATTTAACTGTGATAATCCTTTTTCAATGCATTGTTTTAACATATATACACTAATAGCAATTACCAAGAGTTTGTTGATAAATATTAAAAAGCGCAATAAAACTCTTTTGTTAGGACACTCTGAAGGTATTGATGCAAAAATATATGAGTTATTTAAGCGATCTTTTTCACATAAAAGCATAAAGCTACTCGAATATAATACTAATGTTATAAATGAATTTATTATTATAAACACAACATTAGGTATTGATGTTGATTATTATATTTATTTATATAAAAATCCATTTAATAATAATTACTACATTAAAATTTATCATGATTTATTTTTAATTTCTGTAAACGAACAAAAGCAACTGTTAAATAATGTTTTTGAATTTGATAAACAAATTATATTGCATAATTTTTATAATTTGTTTATCTTAAAAATAGATAAATTTTTATCTTTTTACAAATTAAAACTTGAAAATCAAAAACATCTTTTCCTTGAAAATCAAATTGATCGCAATAATTTAAATATTAAAATTGCTATAAACAATCCTGCTGATAACAATATCTTACAGAGTTTGCTAAATTCGCTAGGTTTTAATGTAAAAGAAGCTTCAAATCTAAGAATCCAAGAACGAAGTAAAAATTTATTTTGAATTTTTTTTAAATGAAACCTTTTTTCCTATCAAAAATCTAAAACTGATTTTCTAATTACTTCTGATAAAAAAAATCGTTATAATTTTTTTTTCAATATTAATGACAGATATATAAAAATAAATAACGAAGAATTAATTTATTTTTATATTAACTATTTCTTTTTACAGTGAAAGAATGAAAATAAACTTCAGCAAAATAAGGTTATAATAACACATAGTGTTAGTAAAAATATCATTAATTTATTAAATAACTTTAATATTCCTTATGAATTTGCTGAAAAATCTGATACTAAAAATGTTTTATTTGCTAATATTTTAGAACATTTTGGTGCAAATAATAATCAAGCATTAGAATTTAGTAATTTACAGTTCATTATCAATATTTGTCAGATGTTGCTTTCTTATAAAAATAACAATAATTTACTTGATTATAAATACTTGAAGATGCGTAATTATTTTAAAAATACTATATATATAGTTAAAAAAATCAAAATACCTTTTTTTAAATCAACTAATCTTGCTACATTTTTTCAAGTAAATCAATCCATATCAAGAAATTATCGAATATCTAAAATGGAACAACTAAATGCATATAACACCTATAGTTATGAATTTTTAAACCTTGAAATCCAAAATAAAAAGCAGCAAGTTTTCAATATCTGCATATATTATGATTTTAATCGAGAAAGTTTGATATTTAAGCAAGAACATAATTTTGAATACACACAAATTGAATATTATTTAAATAAATTTAAAGGTTCGCATCTAAACAACATAATCATTAAATATGTAAAGAAATATCTTAACAAACAAAATTAAAGTAAAATATAATAAAGGAGAAATATGATTTCTAAAGTAAAGGGAACAAAGGATTATGATATTGTAGAATATCAAATTAAAGACTTAGTAAACTTGGTATTTTCAGATATATGTGCAAATTATGGTTTTAAAATGATTGAAACACCAGTACTTGAAACATCTGAATTATTTAAACGTTCTGTTAATGAATCAGAAATTGCTAAAAAAGAAATGTATGAATTTTTAGATAAATCGAATCGTTCATTATGTTTGCGTCCTGAAGGAACTGCATCTTTTGTGCGTGCTTTTATTGAAAATAAGTGATATACATTAGTAAACGAAAAATTCGCATACAATATGCCAATGTTTCGCTACGAACAACCACAAAAAGGACGCTATCGACAGTTTTATCAAGCAGGAATTGAGTTTGTTGGTCCTAAATCATATTTAAAAGACTTCTTAGTTGTGCAAGTTGCTATTGATATTTTAGAAGCATTAGATATAAAATATGTGCTTAAAATTAACTCAATTGGAGATAAACAAACTAGAGCAAATTATGAAAATGCCTTAACTGAATTTTTAACAAAATACCAATCTCAATTAAGCGAGATTTCGCAGCAGCGTCTTAAAGATAAAAAAGTTCTTAGAATTTTAGATGACAAAGTTGATTCTAAACTACCTTTTATGCATAAAGCTCCAAATATTCAAGATTATTTAAGTAAAGAATCGAAGTTATATTTTGAAGAAATTAAAGGTATTCTAGATTTTTATGAGATTGAATATCATATTACACCTGAACTTGTAAGAGGACTAGATTACTATGATGAATTTGTTTTTGAAATAACAGTAAAATCCGATAAAGCAGGTTCTCAGGACACATTAATCGGTGGTGGTCGTTATTCAAATTTAGTCGCTGAATTAGATGGTCCAGATGTATCAAGTGTTGGTTTCGGATTCGGAATAGATCGTTGCATTGAATTAATTCGAGAAAATATTATTAAAAATACAGAACCGTTACAACAAATGCAAAATCAAAAAGTCGATATTTATTTTGCTGCATCAGTAAGCAACGAAAATCTAGAAAAACTTTTTCATTTAGCTCACTACGATTTAAATGGATTAACTAATTTTTATCATATGGATTTTCATCTAATGAAATCCAAAAAAATATATGAAAAAGCAAAAAAATTAAATGCAGTTTTTTTAATTACAGATGACAAATTACTACCTCATAACTCTTTTTATATCAAAAATCTTATAACAGGTGATAAAATGCAATTTTATTTAAATAGTGATGGTGTTATTGATTTACTTAAATTTATCAATGATGCAGATGTTTTTGAACCCGAAGTAGTGAGTGATTTTATTGCTCAATATGAAAGTGAAGTATAGTATGAATAAGACAATTAAAAATAATGAGTTAAATATCCACAATATAGGACAGCAAGTAACTTTATATGGTTGAGTTGCAAATAAACGTCGTTTTGGTGAATTAAATTTTGTTGATTTACGTGATAAATACGGTATTACTCAACTGGTTTTCAATCAAGCAATTAACTTTGCAAAAGAAAGTGTTTTAGAAATTACAGGACAAGTTGTTAAACGTAAAGATCCAAATCTTCAAATACCAACAGGGCAAATAGAAGTAGTGGTTTCAGAATATAAAGTTTTATCAACTGCAAAAGAATTACCATTTCAAATCCGAGATGATATCGATGTCAAAGAAGAAATTCGCCTCAAACATAGGTTTTTAGATTTACGGAGACCAATAATGCAAAAAACAATCGCTTTAAGAAATAAAGTGATTTTTGCGATGCGAGAATATTTGCAAAATAACGAATTTTTAGAAATTGAAACACCTATTCTATCTAAAGCAACCCCTGAAGGGGCACGCGATTTTTTAGTTCCCACACGTGATTTAAATTCTTTTTATGCACTGCCACAATCACCACAGCTATTTAAACAACTGTTAATGATTTCGGGTTTTGAAAGATATTTTCAAATTGCTAGATGTTTTCGTGATGAAGATTCAAGAAAAGATCGACAACCAGAATTTACCCAGTTAGATATAGAAACATCTTTTTTGGATGTTGAAATTTTTCAAAGGATAGTTGAAGAAATGTTCCAATATTTAATGAAGAAAGTTATGAATGTTGATATTAAAATACCATTCGATCGTGTCAGTTATGATGATTGCATCAGAAATTATGGTAGTGATAAGCCGGATTTTCGATATGAGCAAAAAATAGTTGATATTAATAGTTTTTGTAATAATTCTTATTTTGATATCATCAAAAATGCTCCTGCAAAAAGACTCTTGAAAATAAATGAAACACTAAACAAAAAACAACTTAAAACATTAGAAGAGATCTCAAAGAAAAATAAGGCAAATGCTTTATTTTACTTGGTGGTAGAGCAAAAAATAGTTACAGCAAGTAATTTTGCTTCAAAAGCAGGCAATTCAGTTGAACAACTCTTAAAAGAGTTTAATTATGCTGATGGAACATATTTAATTGTTGCTAATACCTTTGAAAATGCTTCACAAGCACTTGGTGCGTTACGGGTAGAACTAAACACCTGATTTAATTGAGCTAGAGATGAATTTAATTTTAAATGAATTACTAAATTTCCAATGTTTGAATATGATGTAGAAAACAACAAATGAGCAGCTGCACACCATCCTTTTACACAATTTGATCACGATTTATCGCAAATCGATGTAATGGATAAATCTGATATAAAAGCTAAAAGTTATGATTTAGTATTAAATGGTTATGAATTAGGTTCGGGTTCTGCACGTATTTATGATAAAGATGTGCAAGAAAAAATGTTTGATTTAATCGGTTTGGATAAGCAGGCACAAGAAAGTAAATTTGGTTTCTTTTTAAAGGCTTTAGATTACGGAGTTCCACCACATTGTGGAATCGGACTCGGTATCGATCGAATCGTTATGATTTTAGCTAATTTAAACACAATACGCGATACAATTGCATTCCCTAAGAATTCTAAGAATCAAGATGTTTTCACTAATGCGCCTTCATCAGTTGAAACTCAACAACTAGATGAATTGTTTTTGCAAGTAAAATCAAAATAGTAAATTAATAAATTAAAAATGATTTGTTTTTACTTCTTTTTTTGGTAAAATTAAAGAACTTGTTTTAAAATAAACTTAATATATAATAAAAAGGAAATTTATGCGTAAAGAAGTTAGACTTAAAAACAAAATGATCGCAGAAAAAAGAGCTAAAAAACTTTCTAAAGAATATGCAAGAGATTTAAGAAGACAAGAAAGATTAGCACAAGCACAATAATTTAACCCAAACGGGTTTTTTTAAACTTTTTTACTTACTTATCAAGGATTTATAGCAATTTATGAAAACAATATAAATTATTTTTTCTTGTTATTTTTATAGTTTTTTATAAACTTAATAAATTTAATTTATAATTTATAAAATACAAAATAAAAGCAAAGGAGGATAATGGAACATAAGGCACTTTATCGAAAATATCGACCTAAAACTTTTGCTGATGTTATAGGTCAAGAACATATTATTGAGACATTAAAAAACATACTTAAGACTCACAAAATACATCATGCTTACTTATTTAGTGGCCCAAAAGGAACTGGTAAAACGTCAGTTGCTAAAATATTTGCTAATGTACTAAATTGTATGCATACACACGATTTGACTCAGGCTTGTGAAAGTTGTTTAGCAAACTATAATGATAATTTTGACATTATTGAAATGGATGCTGCTTCAAACAATGGAGTTGAAGAAATTCGTGATTTAAAAGAAAAAGTTGAACAGGTTCCTATCAATGGGCACTTTAAGGTATACATTATCGATGAAGTGCATATGCTAACTAAAAGTGCCTTTAATGCTTTGCTTAAGACACTTGAAGAACCTCCAAAACATGTGATATTCATCCTTGCAACTACTGATCCACAAAAAATTCCTTTAACAATTTTATCTAGGGTTCAAAGATTTAATTTTAAGCGAATTAACGAACAACAAATCGTCAAGCAACTTAAAAGTATTTTGATAAAAGAAGATATTAAATTCGAAGAAAATGCTCTTAAAACACTTGCTTCTCTTGCTTCTGGGGGGATGCGTGATGCACTTTCACTTGCTGAACAAGCTAGTTCATTTAATGATAATAAAATCTTATTAGAAGATGTGGTAAACAATTTTGGTTTGATGTCTTTGCAAAAAATTATTGATTTAATTATTTATTTAAAAAACAACGATATAATTAATATTTTAAAATTGATTCAGCAAATGCAAGAAGATGGAATTGATCCAAAACATTTTCTAATATCAATTTTAGAAGTTTTAAAGGAATGAATTATTTTTTCTAAAACTTACGATATGCAAATATTGCATCATATTAATCAAGATGATTTTTATAAACTTCCTTTAAATAATGATTTAGCAGTTAAAATATCAAAGAATATTTATGATATTTTAACTAAAATAACAAAAAGCGAAGAACCTTTTAAACTAATTGAAACAGGATTTATTAATATAGTTGATTTGGATAATTCACCTAAAATTAAAGCAAATCACACTCAAAATCAAGGAAAGAAAATACCTGAAAAAAATGATGAAATAAATTTTATTAATCAACCATATAAAGAACAGGTAACTGAGTCCCCTATTTTAGAAGAAAATAAACTAAATGAATTATTCACAGGTGATGATTTCTTAAAATCCAAGTTTAATAATCTTGAAGTTGAACCTAAGACAAATGCAGATATCAACTACACTGATGTAGATGAAACAATGCAGCATACAAAAGAATTGTTACTGAAAACTAATGAATTTATTCTTTCATCTAACGAACATAACGGAAACAAAGAAGATTTAGAAAGTAATATACTTACTGATATTGATACATCAGAACAATTATTTAACAATACAATTGAGATTAATATCCCACATAATCATCAACCGATCAAATATCAGTGAGAAGGTGAAGACGAAATGGAAAGTATGCTGAATTTAGTTTTATGAATCCAACAAGATCGTAACAATCGCAGCACAAAAGATGTTTATAACAAACTAAAACAAGATGCTGAATTTACTAATAATCGAGTAGATTTAAATCGTTTTTTTGAATGATTTAGAGTAATTGATATTTTAGTAGCAACAAAAAATGCAATTATTTTTCAGTGTAATGATGATAAAATGATTGAATTATTAAATAAAAATAAATATAAAGTAGATTTTCAGAAGTTTATAGATTATGTTTATGGTGATGGATATAAATGATTATATTTTGTAAATTCTAATGATCGTGAAAATATTAAAAAACTTGTCACTGAATATCGTAGAGGTAATTATAAACTCAAAAATCCTATACATCAACCTGAAAAACTTATTAATGTTATTCCGAACGATCGCGAAGATCAAATTGAAGCTTCGAAATATATCTATAAAAAAACTTGAAAATCATAGAAAGGCAAATTATGAATGCAGATTTTATTAAAAGAGTAAAACAATTACAAAAAGAAATGCAAATTAAACAAGATGCATTTTCAAAACAAGAATTTGAGGTAGAAAAACAAGGGATTAAAATTGTGGCTACTGGTGATATTCAAATAAAAAGTATTGATATTGATCCAGTTTTAATAGATCCAGATGACAAGGAACTACTTGAAGATTTATTAATCGTTACAATTAATGCTTTAGTTGACAAAATCAATGAAGAACAAGATAAAATAGCACCAAAAGAAATGCCTGGTGGGCTTCCTTTTTAATTACTATGTTTGATTCAGATGATATAATAAATCTTTCTCAAAAACTAAGTAAAATACCAGGATTTAGTAAAAAAACAGTTGAAAAATTTATCTACTGGATTTTTGAAAATGATCAAAGTAGTGTTAATTTACTCGCAAATGAAATTAAAAAAATTAAGGAAAAAACTAAATTTTGTCCAAATTGCACTAGTATATTAACAGAAAATCAAGAATGCAAAATATGCACAGACTTCGATCGCAAAAACACTCTTTTAGTTATTGAAAGTCTTGCTATTTTAAACAAGATAGAAAAATCAGGTATATACTTCGGTAAATACTTTGTTTTTGATAAAAAAATCGAAAATGAAATACAATACAATCAAAGCATTACAGAGATAAAAAAATTTTTAGACTATGCGCAAACCTTTGATGAAATTATTTTAGCACTTTCTCCTACTTTAAAAGGTGAAATTGTAACTAACATACTTAAACAATCATTAAAAGAAAAAGGTTTAAATGTTTCACAAATAGCAATTGGAATACCATTAGGTGCTTCAGTTGATTATATCGACGAAACTACCTTAAAATTCTCAATAAAAAATCGTCAAAATGAATAGAGGACATTTATGTTTATTACATTCGAAGGATTAGACGGAAGTGGAAAGACCACTATTTTAAACCTACTTATTCAATATTTCAAAGAAAAATATCCAAACTTACCTTTTATTTCAACACGCGAACCAGGTGGACATAACATCCCTGAAGCAGAGCGGATTAGAGATATTATTCTTGATAAAAATAGTGATTTATCCCCTGTTGCAGAAGCGATGCTATATTCAACTAGTCGCAGGATTCATCTTGAGAAAGTTATTTGACCTGCATTAGAAAAAGGTGAGTTAGTGCTTTGTGATCGCTATATTGATAGTTTCTATGCTTATCAGGGGTTCGCACGTAAGTTAGGATATGATTTTGTTAAACAACTAACAAATTTAATTATTGATAATGCAATACCTGATTTGACTATTTTCTTTGATATCACACCTGAAAAAAGCAAGGAACGCCGTGATAAAAATCGTTTAGTTCAAGATCGTCTCGATAATGAAAAAATGCAGTTCCATCAAGATGTTTATTTAGGTTATCAAAAACTTATTTCCGAAAATCCTTCAAGATTTATTATTGTTGATGGTTCTGAAAATGCTGATGTAGTATGCAAAGAAGTTGTTGATAAACTCCATCAAAATCCTAAATTTTTAAGTTATATAAATAATAAATAAATAATAAAAATGTACCAAATACTAACTAAATTCGATGAGTTAAATAAAAAAAATAAATTGTCACATTTATACCTTTTTAAAACTAATTCAGATAATGTTAATATTTTTTTATTGCAGCTTATTAACATCATTAATAATACTAAATTTGCACCAGACACAGATTTAAGCAAACTTACAAATAATATTTATTTAATCGATGGAAGCAAGGATATAATTAAAAAAGATGATGTTCAAGCAGTAATTTATCAAGCACAATTTCAACAAAATAATAATCAAAAAACCATTATAATAATTAAAGATATCGATCATACTACACATATTACAATAAATAGTTTTTTAAAATTTATTGAAGAACCAAATGATAATACAATTATTTTTGCTACCACCAGCAAGATAAATAAGGTTTTACCAACAATTATTTCACGATCTCAAATTATTAATCTTATCCCTTTTTTAAAAAAACCAAATAAGGAAAATTGATACCAAAATTTTAGCGAAAACGAGCAGCATATAGTAATTTTGAAACAATTAATAACTTATTTTGAACAACTATTACAAAATAATTCAAAATATACACTTAATTTATTTTTAGATTTTTTAAATGAAAATCTAAAAAAAGAAAATATTTTTTTCTTTAATGCATTAAAATACCTATTTCAAACCAGTAATTTATTAAATTATAAATATAAAGAATTGGACAAAATATATAGATTAATAAATAGAAAAACACAAAATATTCGACAAGTTAATTCTGCTAATAAATTAATGCTTGAATTTAACAAAAATTTATCAGATTATAACAGTAATTTTGAGATGCAAAAAGTTGCTTTATTAATTAAACTTAGAAGGTTATATGAGTAAGTTATATATAATAGGAACTCCAATAGGTAATCTTAAGGATATAACGTTTCGCGCTGTTGAAACTTTAAATAAAGTAGATATAATTGCTTGTGAAGATACCAGAGTAACTACCAAACTATTAGAACATTTTAGTATAACCAAAAAAACATTGATTACTAATAATGCTTTTAACGAAAATGCTACTGCTAAAATTATTTTAAACTTTCTGCAAGCACAAAAAAATGTCGGATTGGTTTCTGATGCTGGGATGCCTGTTGTTTCTGACCCTGGTTTTAGTATTATTAATCTTGCAAGAAATAACGGATATGATATTGAAATAATTCCTGGTGTTTCTGCAGTAACAACAGCGTTTGTTGGTTCTGGATTTTCTAATAATTTTACTTTTTTAGGTTTTATCAAAGATAAAAGTCAGCAGCGAAAGAATCAACTTACTAATTTATCTGAAGGAACATATATTTTCTTTATATCACCACATAAACTACTTCAAACCATCAAAGATATTTATAATGTTTTTAATGATAATGTCAATATATGTTTAGCTAAGGAACTTACAAAAATTTATGAACAATGATTTTTTGATAAACCTTCTGTGTTAATAACCAAGTTTCAAAATATTGAAAAAATAAAAGGTGAATATACCTTAGTTATTAACATCCCAAAAACAAAACATATTAAGGTGAATAAATATCCTAAAATTAATAAAAATATCGTTTAGCACTGCTATATAGTGCTAAACGATTTATTTATTTAAAACCATTTGGAAATAATGCTGTCTTAAACGGTGTTTGTGAATTATCAAAACCGTTTGGATAAATTAATAATAAATTTTGACGATACGAAGCTGTTTGTGCCGGGTATTTCTTCTTATCACTCCCATCAATTAAATTATATGCTTTTAATTTACCAAAATCATGTGATAGAAAGAACGGTGCAAATCCAGCTACCTTAGAAAAGTCATTCTTTTGAACATCTGAAGCAACTGCATCATATATACCTATCATTTGTCCAAATTCATTATACACAAGCGAACCAGATGCTCCATAATATAATGATGAAAATCAAATTGAATAATTATAACCATAATAATTACCTAGCAATCTTCCTTGTGCTGAAGTATAAGGTGTATAATTACCACTATTAATCTTTTCTTCTGCGCTATTTGTAGGTAATGCAAAAGTTTTTTCATTTGATTTACTTCGTGAATTTCATTTTAAAGAAGTTGAATTTCTTTCAGTTGGATTATTAATACTTCATGCTGCTGTTCCTGATGCATCAGCTTGTGGATAGCCACCTATATATACTTCTTTTGAATTAGTTAAACTGTTTTGGTTTTTTTCATTAAATGCACTCATATAATCAACAGTTTGCATATATACAGAAGTTTTTTTATCTTGATTAGGTAATTGATTTGTTGCATTTAGTCTAGCTAAATAAGAATCAACACCTGCTATAGCCAATTTAAACATTTGCTGTGCTTGAGTATTTAACTTAGACATATCAATATCTATTTCAAAAACAGCAAAATCTGTATAAAATGGATAAAAATTCTCATCTTTTAATTGTTGCTTTAAAATATGTCCTTCATCGCTTTCATCATCGGGATCAGCATCAGTAGTATAATTTTTTAGTCGTTCTTGTGCTAATTTCTTTAAATTATCTTGAAATGGTTGAATATATTTGTGATCAATAAAATCAAAACCTGCAAAAATTAACTTTGGAGATGATATACCTACTGCTTTTGTAGTTTCTGATGCGGCTGAATCAGACTTATTTGCATCCAAAAATTCATCTGCTGATGCGAATCATTTAACAGTATTTGCGCTATCTGCTTGATAATTATAGTTATTTTCTTTGATTGTAAAATCAGTTTTTTTTGCTGCTTTACCTATTGAGATTGAACGAGCTTTAATATTTCTTGGATCAATATAATTAAGTTTATTAGCAACATTTTCATCTAATGTATTTGATAAATCAGCTGCAACATGTAAATTAGTTGCTAAGAAAAGTTTATATTTATTATCGTCTTGTTTATGATAATCAAGTAATCATGCTGTCCCACTATCTGTTGAACGAAAATCATTACTGTGATCACCTGTCTTATTACCAACACCGAATTTTATAGCAAAACTGCGATCAAAAATTTCATTATATAACTGTTTTCTATCTACTACCTTATATTGCTTAACAAAATCTGGATATTGATTATTTTTACTATAGTCTTGTGTAGGAATATGAAAATCCGGTGGTAAAGGCGGGGGGGTCACGGGTTCTTTTGGTTTATCTGGTTTTGATGGTTGTGGAATTGGGTTCGGTTCTTGTTTTGGTCTTTGTTTTTTAAAAACCAAATTAGTACTTATTTGATTGGTATCTACAATTAATTTTTCAATCTTATAATCTTTATCAAAGTCTAAATTAGTTACATTAAATTTAATTTCCCTTGAATTTTTATCAAAACTTATTGCTGTCAATTTTTCAGTTAAACCACTTATTTGTATTTGTATTTTATCAGTTGTTATATCTGACGAAATTGGAATTTCATATGCTTTTAATGTTAAAATATACTTATTTGCTTTATTTTCAACACCAGAAACAAGTATTTTATATTTTTGTGGTTGCTTTTGTTGGTTAGTTGTCCCACATGAAATTGCAAGTGCAGATGTTAGCAATGAAACAAATGTTAATAGAGATAATTTTCTCTTCATATTTTCCTTTCTTATATACTTTCTTTGAGTTTATTATTAGTAAATAAAATTAAAGATTTTACAACAATTTCCTCTTCAATATTATTAAAAATTTCTTTATTAAAGAAACTTAAATCTCCTCCGGTGAAAATTATTTTATAATTTTGCTTATTTATATAATTTAAATACATAATTAAAGATAAAATTCTAAATTGAATCCCTGATGAAACTGCATCAGAAGTATTATAACCGATATTTTTTATATCTTTATTTAATTTGATTTGTTTAACTAATGAAGTATTATCAAAAAGTGCATTTAAACCTTTTTTTATCCCGGGCATTATGCTAACACCGATTATTTTTTTATTTTCAGTTTTACTTAAAACTAATGCTGTCCCTAATGAAACTACATAACCACTTTCATATTTATGCCCAATATAATATGCAGCCAGTAATATATCATTTCCCACTTCTTCTTTTGCTATTTTTTTATTGAATGTTAAATCATTTTCATTGAAATCCAAATATGAAATAAATTTATATTTTATTTTTAAAAAATCAAATACTTGCGATAAAATGATATTTTTTTCTGGTTTAACAGAAGAAATAATAATACTTTTAATATTTATTTTGTTTTTTATTTGAACAATTTTTTCTTTCAATGAATCAAAACTTAATAATTTCACCTCTAATTTTTCAATTATTAAGTTTGAATTCAAAAAATAACCAATTTTAATTAATGTATTACCAAAATCAATATATAACATAAGACTCCAGAATAAGAAAATAAAAGGTTATTAACCTTTTATATATAAATACTCAACAAGTTGATTAATTTTTTTATTTATTGCTTCAGGTTGCTCAAAAAATAAGGCATGTCCACAATTTTGCAAAAGTGTTACATTTTTTTGCATCTTATTTGCAATATTTTTTATAGTAAAGTAAGGAACAAATTTATCATTAATACCAGTAATAAATTCATAGTCATTATTTGCTTGATATAAACTTTTAATGCTTGTTTTTAGGTAATTGAGATTTAAAATCTGTGATGTAACCATATTTAAAAACATAGGTCGCTTTCTATCCATTAATTTCAAAAACATCGTAGCAACTTTTGATAAGTTTTTACGATAATCCAGTTTATCATTATAAATCAAATTATCTGAACTTTCATAAGCTGAATCATAATTTTCAGGTATGAGTCAACTTTTCATTCTTTTGATTGCTGCTTCAACACTTTCACCTAATTTATTATCCAAAATTTCATAATTTATCGGTGCTGCTAGTAGTGCTTTTTTAACTAAATTATTATTTAATAAATACAAAGCACTTGCTCCTCCAAGTGAATGCCCAATAACAAGTTTAAAATCATAATTATATTGCTTTACAAATTCCAATGCAACCTGCTGATATAACTCAATTGATATTGCTTCTTTAGCACTACTGAAACCACAACCGGGAAAATCGATAGCAACTACATCATAATTACGATTTTTCTGTAAGTAAACTTGGTTTGCAAAAGCAGCAGAGGAATTAAATCCGTGTAAAAATAAAACTTTTGGTTTACCGGTGTTTTCTTCTATATAATGTATTCTTTCGTTTAAAATCTCTATATATTTACTTTCCATTATTCACCAAACATAATATCAACTATTTCTTGTGGACTAATGCTTCCAAAATAGTTATCTAAATTAGGTACTGATTTTAAAAATTCTAATATTTTATTTTTCTCAAAATCAAGTCCAACTAATGCACTTTCGATGCTTTCGGTTCCTAGTAAGGTAAGAAAATCACCTTCAAATTTAATTTCAACTATCTTGTTTTCTTTTACATTAGCACTTATTTGTAAAATTCCACCATCTGTTTTCTTTTCGCTATAAAAGGAAAATTCCGGATTCTTACCTAAAACTCACTCATTTGATGATCTAATTTTGCGCAATTGTGGAACTAAGGTAGTATATTTTTCAGGTATATCAAGCAATTTTGCATCATATTTATGCATTAAATATTCGATGAATTTATTTTTAAATTCATCAATGCTCATTTTTACTGGTAATTCATCTAAAATGTTTGTCACTCTTTGTCTTGCACTATTAATTCCTTTAGATTCCATTTTCAATTTACTTGGATTTAAAACAGTTGAAAGTCTTGTTAAATCAACATTAAATAATATAGTTCCGTGGTGTACAATTTTATTTTTATAAATAAATTGTGCATTACCTGAAAATTTTGCACCATTTACTACTAAATCATTTCTTCCTTTAAATTGTGCATCTAAACCAAGTGATTTTAAGAAATTAAGAACCGGCTCTAAAAACTTTTGATAACTATGCTCTGTTTTATCATTAGTAATAAATGAGAAATTTAAATTACCAAGGTCATGATAAACAGCTCCACCACCTGATAAACGACGATATAAACCTATTTTATCACGCTCTAAAACATCGAATTTAACTTCCTTATATGCATTTTGATTACGTCCAATAATCACATCATTAGCATGTTGATAAAGATAAATAATATCTTCATGATTATCTTCATCTTTAGCCATTATTTCTTCAAGAGGAAGTGTGTAAAATGGTGTAGTTTCCTTACATACATATATTTTCATTTTTTACTCCTTATTTACTAAATCAAAATTTGTTATACTTTTAAAAAGTTTAACAAATTTTGTTTCATTTTCCTTAAGATTTAAATTTGTAACACCAAAAATATTGATTTGTCCATAATCTCAGCGTTTTTGGTATCGATTTTTATCAAGCAAAAATAATAAATCTTCGATGAATCAGTCAAAATATTCATCAGAATACTTTAAATTACGAAGTAATCCATTAATTTTTATATCCAAAATACGATTTTGATGATTTAGAATCTCGAAATCAAAAGATAAATTTAATTCTTTGCTTGTTACTGTTTGAAATTGCTTCTTCATTATTTAATTATATCACTATATAAATACAAATGAAAAAGTTAATAAAAAGCAGTATTTTTAATTATAAAATAAACTTTTAATGACAAATTGAGCAAATTTATTGCATACATTTTCATATTTAAAGCAGATTTTGCAAAAATACTGCTATATTAAGGATTTTTATTTAGAATATATTATAATATAATCGTATTTAATATTTAAGGAGAAGGATGAATTTCCAAAAACAATTAGAAAATACAATTTATCAAAAAAATACTCAATTAAAGAGTAAGAAGACTATTTTGCTTATTGATGGTGAAGATCAAAGATCGATTCAGGCAGCAGCTAAAGTTGCTGAAAGTGATTTAGTAAATATTGTGTTATTAGTTTCACAACACAACTGCTCACTTACACCTAATATCAAGCAGGAAGTTATCTCAGATGAGAAAAAATCAGAATATGCAAAGCAATATTTTGAATTAAGAAAAGGAAAGGAAACTTTAGAAGCATCAGTTAAAAACCTTAAACAAGCACCTTTTTATGCAATGATGATGCTTAAAAACAAAGAAGTTGATGGGGTTGTTGGTGGATTAAATTACACAACAGCTGATATTTTACGGGCTGCTTTTAAAGTAATCGGACCTAAGAAAAACATCAAAACTATTTCTTCTGCTATGATTATGCATAAGGATGAACAAAAATACCTATTTTCAGATATTTCAGTCAACATCAAACCTAATGCAGATCAATTAGCAGAAATCGGATTAAATGCCACCGAATTTGCTAAAAGCCTTGGTTTTGATCCAAAAGTAGCTTTCTTGTCTTTTTCAACAGATGGTTCAGCAGTTAGCGATGAGTCAAAATTATCTGCTGAAGCAACAGCAAAATTTAACGAACTTTCAGATACTAAAGCAATAGGAGAAATCCAATTTGATGCAGCATTTGATGAAAAAGTAAGACAATCAAAATACAAAAAACCTGCATATACAGGAGTTACAAATGTTTTTGTGTTCCCTAATTTAGATGCAGGTAACATCGGATATAAGATTGCACAACGTTTTGGGGGATTCGGTGCAATCGGACCAGTTATTACAGGGATTGCTGAACCTGTAAACGATCTATCAAGAGGATCAACCACAGAAGATGTTTATAATACAGTTTTAATTACTGCATTACAATCTTATAAATAATATGAATGCTTTTTGTTATTCTGATAAAGAATAAAAAAATTTATAATTATTCATATTAAATAAAACGGAGGTTATTTAATGAAAATTATATCAATAGGAGCAAACCATGCTGGGACTTCATTTTTAAGAACAATGAAGAAAATTGCTCCAGACTCACATTTAGTGGCATATGACAAAAATACTGACATTTCTTTTTTAGGATGTGGTATTGCTCTATGAGTTGGTGGGGAATTTTCTAATCCAGATGGATTATTCTACTCAAGTATTGAACAACTTAAATCACTTGGAGTAGACATCAAAGACGCTCATGATGTTATAGAAGTAAATCGTGAAGAAAAATATGTTGTAGTTAAAGACTTAAGAACTGGACAAGTTTTTAAAGACTACTATGACAAACTTGTATATGCTGGAGGAACTTGACCAATTATTCCACCTTTTGAAAACATTCACTTAGACAACATTTTAGTTTCTAAAATCTTTGCACATGCAAAAGAAATTAAGGCTAAGGCAGAATCAAAAGATGTGAGAAATGTTGTTGTTATTGGTGCTGGATACATTGGTGTGGAAATTGTCGAAGCATTCCATAAATATGGAAAACATGTTACCTTAATTGATATGCAAGACCGCATTATACCAAACTACTTTGACAAAGAATTTACTGACAAAGTTGAAGCAGCTATGGTAAAAAACGGAATTCAATTACAACTTAATGAAAAAGTTCAAAGATTTACAACTAAAGACGGAAAATGTGTTTCTGCTGTTGTTACAGACAAAGGAACATACGATGCTGATTTAGTAATCTTAGCTATCGGATTTAGACCAAAAACCGAATTAATTCAAGGTGTTGACAAACTACCTAATGGTGCAATTAAAGTTGACAAATTCCAAAGATCATTATCAGATCAAGATGTTTATGCTATCGGTGATGCAGCTTCAATGATTAGCAATGTTTCAGATGAATATGTAAACATCGCTTTAGCAACAAATGCTGTTAAAACTGGTATTGTTGCTGCTTTCCACTTAGCAGGAAACGAAACTATTCCATTTCCTGGATACTCAGGAACTAACGCTATTAGTGTGTTCGATTTCAACTATTCATCAACAGGACTTTCAGAAGTAGCAGCATCTAGACATCCAAAATTCAAAGATTCTTATGCTGTAGAATACTTTGAAGACAATGATCGTCCTGAATTTATGCGTAAACACTATAAAGTATGAATGAAAATTACATATGACAAAAACACACTTAGACTTTTAGGAGCACAAATTGGTTCAGTAGGTAAAGAAGCAAACCACACCGAGGTAATTTATATGCTATCATTAGCAATTCAAGAAAGATTAACCTTACCACAAATTGCATTAATGGACTTTTACTTCTTGCCACACTTTAACAAACCATTTAACTTTGTAATCCAAACCATTTTAAATGCTTTAAATCTAAATTACAACAAAAAATAAGGAAATTTTCCTTTAAATCAAACATTAAATCAGAAAGGATGTTATGACTTTTAAATTTGTAAAACCTGGATTAGTAATGTCTAAAAAAGAAGAAATTGTTCGTTTCTTAGACATTGATGGAAATTTAACAGCCGAAGGTAAAAAACACGACCCTAAATTATCAAAAGAAGAATTGTTAAAAGCATATAGATTCATGGTTCTTTCAAGAAGACAAGATGAATATATGACACAACTTCAAAGACAAGGGAGAATGCTTACTTTTGCACCTAACTTTGGTGAAGAAGCATTACAAGTAGCGTCTGCTATGGTGTTAACCAAAGACGACTGATTTGTTCCAGCATTCCGTTCAAATGCAACTATGCTTTATATGGGAATGCCTATTAAAAATCAATTATTATACTGAAATGGAAATGAACGTGGAAGTGTAGTTCCAGAAGGGATTAATTTACTTCCTGTTAATGTTCCTATCGCAACACAATGTTCACATGCTGCAGGAATTGCTTATGCAGCAAAACAACTAGGTAAAAAAACTGTATCAGTTTCTTTCGTTGGAAACGGGGGAACAGCTGAAGGTGAATTCTATGAAGCAATTAATATTTCTTCAATTTGAAAATGACCATCAGTTTTCTGTGTAAACAATAATCAATGAAGTATTTCAACACCTGAAAAATTTGAAACTGGTTCTGAAACAGTTGCTGCTAAGGCTGCTGCTGCTGGAATGCCAGGAGTTCGTGTTGACGGAAATGACTTGTTAGCTTCTTATGTAGTAATGAAAGAAGCAGTTGAATTTGCTCGCGAAGGAAATGGACCTGTTTTAGTCGAATTCATTACTTGAAGACAAGGACCACATACAACATCAGATAACCCTAGAGTATATCGTACTGTTGAAGAAGAAAAAGAACACGAAAAATGAGAACCTATGCACCGTATTGAAAAATATCTATACGATAAAAAATACTTAACCGAAGCAGAAAGAGATCAAATGTGAGAATCTGCAATGGAAGAAGTTAAGAAAGCATACAACGAATCATTAGAAGAATTAGATGTAGACATCAATGAAGTATTTGACTACACCTATCACACACTTACACCTGAATTAGAAGAACAAAAACAAGAAGCTTTGGCTTACTATGCAAACTTAAAGGAGAGTAAATAATGGATAAAACAGTTACATTAAATAACATTGGTGCTTTAACTAATGCTATTGATTTAATGATGGAAAAAGATCCAACCGTTGTTCTTTGAGGACAAGATGCAGGGTATGAAGGTGGAGTTTTCAGAGCAACCGAAGGATTACAAAAGAAATACGGGCTTACCAGAGCTTGAGATTCACCTATTGCTGAAGCATCAATGTGTGGTGTTGGAGTTGGAGCAGCTATTTATGGACTAAAACCTATTGTTGAAATTCAATTCCAAGGATTCTCTTTCCCTGCATTTCAACAACTTTTTGTGCATGCAGCTAGATATAGAAACAGAACTCGTGGAAGAGTAACAGTTCCAATGGTATTAAGAATGCCTATGGCAGGTGGAGTTAGAGCTCTCGAACATCACTCAGAAGCGATTGAAGCACTTTATTCACACATTCCTGGATTAAAAGTTGTTATGCCATCAACTCCTTATGATACAAAAGGATTAATGATAGCAGCTATCAATGACCCAGATCCAGTTGTATTTTTAGAACCAAAGAAAATTTACCGTTCATTTAAACAAGAAATTCCAGCTGAAATTTATGAAGTTCCAATTGGAAAAGCAAATGTTTTAGTTGAAGGAAACGACTTAACTCTTGTAACATACGGAGCACAAGTTCACGAATCACTTGAAGCACTTAAAAAACTTCAAGCATCTAATCCAGAAATCAGTGTAGAATTAATTGACTTAAGAACTATTAAACCAATTGACACTGAAACTATTGTAAATTCAGTTAAGAAAACCGGAAGATTACTTGTGGTTCATGAAGCCGTTAGATCATTTTCAGTTTCAGCAGAAATTATTGCTAGAGTAAATGAAAGAGCATTTGAATACTTACAAGCTCCTTTAGCACGTTTAACCGGATACGACATCACAGTTCCTTTAGCACGTGGAGAAAAATATCACGCAATTGATAGTGATAAAATTGTTGCTAAAATTAAAGAGGTTGTTTCTTTTTAGGTTATAATTAACTACTAGAAAGGAAATTTATGGAAAGAAAAATCGCAACTCCTATTGCTCGTGCTGTAGCGAACAAATTGGGAATTGATATTAATTTAGTAATTGGAACAGGGCCACAAGGTAGAGTTACTGAAGCAGATGTTCGTGCATTTGCTGCAGCACCTGCTGCAAAACCTGCTGCCCCTGCTACCGCTGCACCTGCTGCTACTTCTGCTGCTCCCGCAGCACATGTTGATGTAGTGAGCAAACCTGCACCAGTTACCTTAGACGGAAGAAGAGAAAAAATTACTCCAATCCGTAATGCTATTGCTCGTGCAATGAAAACTTCACAAGCATCTGTTGCATACTTTTCATTAGTAAATGAAATCGATGTAACTCGTCTTTGAGATTTAAGAAAATCAATCGTAGAGGATGTGCAAAAAGCTACTGGGGTAAAATTAACATTCTTACCTTACATTGCAAAAGCAATTATTACTGCTTTAAAAGAATTCCCTATTTTTGCTGCTAAATATGATGAAGCAGCTAACGAAATCGTTTATCCTACAACTATTAATTTAGGAATTGCTGTTGATACAGCAGCTGGGTTAATGGTTCCTGTAGTAAAAGATGCCCAAAACCTTACAATCGTGGATTTAGGTAAAGAAATTATCCGTTTAGCACTTGCTGCTAGAGATAAAAAAATTAAACCTAATGAAATGTCTGGTGGATCATTTACCATTACTAACTATGGTTCAGTAGGTGCTTTATTTGGAACACCTGTTATTAACTGGCCTGAAATATCAATCGCTGGTGTCGGAGCTATTCTTGATAAACCAGTTGTTAAAAATGGGCAAATTGTACCTGGTAAAGTAATGAACTTTACCGTCGCTGCAGACCACAGATGAATTGATGGTGCTGCTGCCGGTAGATTCGCTGCTAGAGTTAAAGAATTACTTGAAAAACCAGAAATTTTAGGAGTTTTATAGTATGCATAAATTTAAATTTGCTGATATAGGAGAAGGATTACACGAGGGAACAGTTGCTGAAATTTACAAAAAAGAAGGTGATGAAGTAAAAGAAGGTGATTCGCTTTTTTCTGTTGAAACCGATAAAGTTACTTCAGATATCCCTTCACCTGCAACTGGTAAAATTGTGAAGGTTTTAATGACTGTCGGGGATGTTATCCATGTTGGCCAAGAAATATATTATATCGATGATGGAAGTGGAGATGTTGAAGAAGCAGCCCCTGTCGCTGCTCCTGCACCAACTAAAGAAGAACCTGCTGAAGAAGGTGGGGGGGCTTCAGTTGTAGGTGAAGTTAAGGTTTCAAATCAACTTTTTGACCTTTCTTCATTCAAAAGACCAGCAACCGCTACCAAACCTGCACCAGCAAAACCTGCCTCAACATCTGCTGCACCTGCAGTTGAGGCAAAGAACACAGGAAAAGCATATACAGGTAAAGTTGAAGAAGAATTTGATTTAATTGTTATTGGTTCTGGGCCTGGTGGATATTTAGCCGCTGAAGAAGCAGGTGGCGCTGGATTAAAAACTTTAATCATCGAAAAAGAATTTTGAGGTGGAGTCTGCTTAAATGTTGGATGTATCCCTACAAAAGCATTATTAAAAACTACTGAAGTTTTATCAAATATTAAACATGCACACGATTTTGGAATTGATGGAACAATTGATGTTAGTGTAAACTGAGAAAAAATGCATGCCAGAAAAGCCGGTGTGGTAAAACAACTTACCAATGGTGTACAAGCTCTAATGCGTATGAACAAGGTTAAAACCATCCTTGGAACAGCAAAATTTGTTGGAGCCCATGAAGTTGAAGTTGATTCAAAAGTTTACCGTGGGAAAAATATTATCATTGCAACCGGTTCATCTGATCGTAAAATACCACTTCCTGGATTTGAAGAAGGTTATAAATCAGGTAAGTTAATTACTTCAAAGGAAGCAATTAACCTTAAAAACAAACCACAATCATTAACTATCGTCGGTGGAGGTGTAATCGGGGTTGAATTTGCCCAAGTATTTTCTGCTGCTGGAACAAAAGTAACTATTTTACAAAACCTTCCAACTGTTTTAGCAATGCTTGATAAAGATATTATCAAACAAGTTACTGCTGATTTAAAAGAAGCAGGTGTTACAGTTATTGCTAATACAAATACAACAAAATTTGAAAACAACAAAATTTTCTATACTGTAAATGGTAAGGAAGAATCAATTGAATCAGAATTAGTTTTAGTTTCTGTTGGTAGAGTTCCAGAATCACTTGGTTTAGAAGAAGTCGGAATCAAACTTGGAGATCGTAAGCAACTTTTAGTAGATGAATTCTGTAAAACCAATGTTGATGGTGTTTATGGTATCGGTGATGTTGTAGGTCAATCAATGTTAGCACATGTTGCTTACAGACATGCAATTGTTGCTGTATCTAACATTCTTAAAAAAGAAGTTAAATACTCTTCAAAAACCGTTCCTGCTTGCGTTTACACCCATCCAGAAATTGCAACTGTCGGATTAACTGAAGAACAAGCAAAAGAGCAAGGTAAAGATTTTATAGTAGCTAAACACCAATTCACATTCATTGGTAAAGCATTAGCAGCACACGAAGAAAAAGGTTTTGCTAAATTTATTATTGGAAAAGAATTTGGTGAAATTCTTGGATGTCACATTATTGGTGGAACAGCAACAGACTTAATCTCAGAGGTTGTTTTAGCTATGGATTTAGAATCAACTATCTATGAAATAGCTTCTGCTATACACCCACATCCAACTTTCTCAGAAGTATTATGAGAAGCTGCACGTAATGCAGTACATCAATTAAACAAACTAAAAAAATAAACAAAATAAAAGTATAAGTTCTCACTTATACTTTTTTTTCTTTTTAGGACTAGAATTAAAAACCAAGGATAATCCTTGGATTTTGTTATTTAGTTATATCATTTTCAATAATAACTTTGAGCGCTTTATTGTCTCCAGCATGCTTAAAGATGTTATATGCAGTTTCCATTTCTGAAAGCTTAAAGTGGTGTGTTACCATTTTGCTTGCATCGATTTTTCCTGATTCTAAGACATCTAAAAGCATTTGTGTAGTTGTTGCATTTACTAAACCTGTTGAAAAAGTAATGTTCTTAATTCATAGTTTTTGCAATTCAAAACTTACTGGTTTACCATGTACTCCAACATTAGCTATGTGTCCACCGATAGCAACTATATTTTGTGCTACATCAAATGTTGCTGGATAACCAACACATTCCATTGCCACATTTACTCCACGTCCATTAGTAATTTCCGAAACTTTTGCTTTAATTTCTTCTAAATTACCTGATTTAATAGTATGTGTTGCACCGAATTTTTTTGCAAATTCTAGTCTTGATTCTGATAAATCAACCATAATAATCTTTGATGGTGAGTAAAATTGTGCTGTCAGTAAAGCAGCTAAACCAATTGGTCCTGCTCCAATAATTGCAACAGTATCTCCTGGTTTAATATGAGAACTTTGTACCCCGATTTCAAATGAGGTAGGGAAGATGTCAGATAACATTACTAAAGCATCATCAGATACTGTTTTAGGTGCATGATATAATGAACCATCAGCATGTGGAATGTGTACAAATTCTGCTTGTGTTCCATTAATATTATGTCCTAAAATTCATCCACCTGTTTCACAGTGTGCGGGAAGACCACGTTTACAGTAGTAGCATTTATTACATGATGTGATACATGAAACAATAACTTTATCACCTACTTTAAAGTTAGATACTGCTGAACCTGCTTCCTCAACTATACCAATTCCTTCGTGTCCTAAGATTTTACCAGGTTGTGTTTCAGGAACATCTCCACCTAAAATGTGTAAATCTGTTCCACAAATAGTAGTTTTCAAAATCCGAACAACTGCATCGGTAGGTTTAATAACTCTAGGTTTGTCAAAGTCAACTAACTGTACTTTTCCTTCTTTATTAAATGTAATTGCTTTCATTTTCATAATAATTTCTCCTTTATTTTAAATAACTATTTGATAGTATTATACTCTTATCTATATAAGTTGTTGAATTTTTTAGAAAAAATATGAAATTCATTTCATGTTTTTATCAAAACTGGTTTACTTTTTTGTTTTGAATATATTACAAACTAATACCAACAATGCATCCAAATTTATATAAAAGTGTATTAAAATACCCCAAAACGGGGTTATATGGTATTAAATATATGGCGCGCCCGGCAGGAGTCGAACCCGCAACCTTTAGGGCCGTAACCTAACACTCTGTCCAGTTGAGCTACGGGCGCATTTAATTATGGAGGCACTAACGGGATTCGAACCCGCACTCAAGGTTTTGCAGACCCATGCCTTGGCCATTTGGCTATAGTGCCTATAAATTGCTAAATTATTATAGCGAAAAACAACAAAAAACAAAATATTTTTATAGATTTTTTATAATTTTAATACATAAATATTTTTATTAATTTCTATCTTGTAAAATGTGGAAATACTTTTATATATATATTCTTATATTTATAACATATGATATAAGAAAGCAATATGAGATATTATTACTCTATAATCGTTAAATAACGATATCTTTTTATGGAAATTATGAAAATATTTATTTTATATAAAATTACATACTTTTTATATATATAATTAATTATATACATATAAATTATAAAATATTTCTATAAGGAATTTAAGGGAAATTATGAAAAAGCACAAGTTATCAAAATTATTCTTATCAATTGCATCTTTAACTATAACTCCTATTGTTATTGCTGTAAGCTGCTCACCAAAAATAAAAGAAGAAGCAAAACCAGTTGATTTAAATTCTCCAAAAATGCAGGTTACAAAAACTACACCAACACATCCTATTGAAAAACCTAAACCTAATAACCCACAATCTCAAAATCTACCTATCAAAAACAATCCTAATCCAAGTGATGAAAAAAATAAACCTGATAAAGTAGATTATTCAAATGCTTTAGTTAAAAAACCAAATATAAGTGATCAAGTAATTTATAATAAAATATTAGAAAAACCTTTTAAAGGATTACAAAGATATAAAGATCCTGATTTTATAGGGATAGCTGGTGGAGGTAATGGAACTGATAACCAATTATTTTCAGTTAGAGATGGATTGGATATTAGTAAACTTACATCAGATGGAAAAGAGGAAACTAAAAGCAATAGAGTGTTCGATAAATCTACATGAGATCCTAAAACTAAAACTATTACATTTAAATATATGGTAATTGGTTATACAATGCAATATTCACAAACCATAACTTTAACAAATATAGTTGAAAAAACATCCGAACAAAATCCGAATAACCAAACAGAAACAAACATAGATTATTCAAATGCTTTAGTTAAAAAACCAAATATAAGTGATCAAATGATTTATGATAAGATATTAAAAAAACCTTTTAAAGGATTACAAAGATATAAAGATCCTGATTTTATTGGTATAGCAGGTGGAGGAAACGGAACTGATAATCAATTATTTGATGTTAGAGATGGATTGGATATTACTAAACTTACATCAGATGGTAATCCTGAAACCAAAGATAATCGCAAATTTCTAAATTCAACCTGAGATCCTGCTACTAAGACAATTACATTTAAATATATGGTAATTGGTGGCAAAACAGAATACACACAAATTATTAAATTAAATAATATAACAGAACCTTCTACAAAAGATAATGGGCAACCTACTAACAAAAATGGAACATCTGCTCCAAAACCTGATTTAGATAAAACAAAACAAGAAACTCAAAGTTCTGAACAAAAACCAACATCTGGAGCGAGAAGTAGTACCCCTCCAAAAACTCCAATTACATCTGAAACAGATGAAGACAAAAAAACAAACAAATCTGAAAATACTGAACCTCTTTCATATGAAAATGCATTAGAAAAATTACCTAATGTTACAGATGAAAAAATTTATAATAAGATTAAAGAAAGATTGTCAACAAAGAAAAATGTATTCCCTGGGTTACAAAGATATAAAGAGACTAAAGCTGGAAAAGCAGAAAATAGCACTTACTTTTTTGGAATAGCAACTGGTGGTACAAGTGATGATAATAAACTCTTTAAAACAAAAGATGGACTTGATCCACTAAAATTAAAAGATATCCCAAAAACACAAACCTCTGAAACTAAGAAAACTAGAAAGAAGGGACGTAATAAACATAACAATAATGTATTTGAGAGTTCAATTTGAAATGAAGAAGACAAAACATTAACATTTAGATATATAGTTGATGGTAAAAATAAAACATACGAGCAAAAAATCAAACTTAATATAACAACACAAGAACAAGATCCAAAAAATCCTAATACATCACAAACAAATAATACTCCATCTGATAAGGGTAATCAAAAAACAAACTCAACAGGTAAAACTGAAGAAAAGGTTAGTTCTGCAGAGACAAAGCAACAAAATACAGAACATCAAGATTCTTCAAGAGAAGAATCACCTAATGATGTAAATTCTAAAACTGACAACGAACCAAAAACCACAGATTCTACAAAAACTCCGCAAGGAAAACCTAATTCATCGGATACAACAAATCCAAAAACAGAAAGTGATTCACCAAAAAACTCTACTCAACCCACAGGTAATTCTGATTCTGAACAAAAAAATAACAATGAACAAAATATACAATCTGGTTCAGGTGAAACAGTCCATGAAACACCCCCTGCTCCAGCAGCATTAAAGACTGAAAAACCTAATGCAAATGCACAAACAACATCAAGTGAAACTTCTAAAAATCAACCAGAAAACTCAGAACCAACATCTAATGATAATACAAATGATCAAAGTGCAAAAACACCAACAAAAGAAAATAATCAGAAAGATACCCCTTCAGAAGAACCTACATTAAAATCTTCTGAATCACAACCTAGAGTTGTAGCAAGCCAAAATAACCAACCTAATCCAAACGAAAATCACGAACAGCAACATGAACAAAACCAACCAAGTGATTCAACACAAACAGGAACTCCATTTAACGGAACCGAAAACCCACAAGAACAACCAAAATTAAAAACTGAAACTTTACCAAAAAATAATCTAACTAGTGAAGAAACATCTGATAATACAAAAGTTGTAGATGGTAATGAATCAAAAAATGTTGACAATGAAAATGAAGAAGAAAGTCCAAAACAAAGTGAAGACACTATTAAAACTGCTCCATTAAAATTATATGATGGTGTTACAAAAGAAAAAGTCAAAGAACAAATTCAAAAAGCACTCGAAAAGAAAATAAAGCCAAAGAAAAATAAAAAATTTCCTGGTTTACAAAAATACGGAACCAAAGGAAATGAATATGTTGGTATATCAGGTATGGGACGGCAAAATGAAAATAAATTATTTGCTTTTGCAGATGCGTCATATGCAAATAGAATTACATCAAAAAAATCAGATGCTAAAAAATTCACCGATTCAACTTGAGATCCTAATACAAACACATTAACATTTAAATACCATATTGATGACGACAATAAAGAATACTCACAAACTTTTGTGTTAAGTTAAAAAAATATCACAAATTAGATGCCTAATTTGTGATTTTTATACCTTAATTAATGAAACTACTTCGGTATGTTCACCTAATAATTTTCTTCCATGCAATTCTTGTAATTCTAATAAAACAATTACTTTTTTAACTTCTACACCTTGCGATTCTAATAACTTAATAATTGCTTTGGTAGTCCCACCAGTTGCAAGCACATCATCTACAATTGCAGCCTTTTGACCTGGTTTAACAAACCCTTTTTGTAATTCTAAACTATTGCTTCCATATTCCAAATCATATTTCATCGCAATAACTTCACCTGGTAGTTTATTAGGCTTACGAACCATAATAAATGGTTTTTTTAAAAAAGCAGCAGCGGGTGTACCGAATAAGAATCCTCGCGCATCTGGGCCTACAATGATATCAACATCTTTGCACTCATCAGCAATCTTTGAAATTGTATAATTTAAAGCCTCTCCGTTTGCTAATAAAGGTGATATATCTTTAAACATTATCCCTGGTTTTGGAAAGTCGGGAACATTTCTGATTAATTTTGCTATATTCATATTTTAATTATAAACTATTTGCTTATTTTTTGCTATATTTATCAAAAAAATAAAACACATAAAATTTTTATGTGTTTTATAAAATCCTAGTTATATGTATAACTGTGATCAAAAGAAGTTAATAAATGTGGTAATTTTTCAATGTTAGTTGTATAATCCATTTTTGGTCTAAGGAGAATTGAAAGTTGATAAATTTTCTTTCTAAATGCTCATTTTAACTTAGATATTTTACTATCCAACACAATGCGCGATTCGATGGTATGAAGTAAGGACTTCATATCTCATAAAATAATATTCTTCATATTTCCATAGGTAGGTTTAAATTGATAAATTGATTCTTTTAATAACTTTTTAGCATCTGCATATGAGAGCTTATTAGCAACTTCAATTTTATCATAGATTACATATCCGTTTTCTTTTAACGAAGCAGCCATATGTGCTGAGAGAACCGAATTTGCTTCTGTTTGTAGTTTAACTCTAACTTCTTGTTTTCTTGAAGTTACATAAAAGTAGAATAATGACATATTCATATACACTGCATTTAATAAAATTACAACGATGCTAAAGAAACCAACTCCACCAAAGAAGACGAATGAAATGATGTTTTTAACAATTCATACATATCAGTTTTCTCGAAAACCTAATGAAAGCATCATCAATGCTACAACTGAAAGTGAATTAATCATTGATAATAGTATGTTTCCATCAAGTTTATATTTATAAAAGGTCCCAAAAGCATTTTGCACAGGATCGAATCCAAAAGTGATGTTGTATAAATAAGTAACTTGTGGATTTAAGAAGTAAAAAGCAATTGATAAAATAATAAAAATCATTCCAAAGAAAGTTCATGTATGAACACCCGAAACAAAGTATTCAAAGACAATCTTTTTACGAATATATGTTTTATGGAAGTTAAAAATTAAAATTGGTATATATATGAATAAATTAATTAACCCATCGATAATTAAATAGTTATAGAAAGCAAAGCAGATAAAGAAGATAATATTTATCAAGCTTAGCAAATAAGCGATTTTATAATGCTTTGAAAAGAAATAATTAGCTAAAATACCAAAGATACCAGAAAATGAAACTAAAACATTGATAATTGCAACCGAACGGTTCGGGTTTTGTCATGCTCACACTTTATAATCAAAATTATAAAGTGAAACATATACCAACACTACTATGTTAATTACAATATAACATTTCTCTATTACGTCACGATGTTTAAGAACTTGTTGCTTGAACTTAAGCATTTTTCTTTAAAGCCACAGTACGTGATGAATAATAAAGTGCTTCAGCAATAGTTGGGTGTGTGTAAATAGATTCTTGTAGTTGTTTAAAGGTAACTTTTTGTTGCATTACGAATGCGACTTGGTTGATTAAAATGTGTCCACCTTCTAAGAACATAAAACTTCCTAGAATTTCTCCGGTTGATTTAGAAACAAAGAATTTAACGAAAGCCAATTCATTTGCTAAACCATCAGCATGCATTCTTGGTAATGCCATACCAGGAACCATTACTTCATTAAATTCAACACCCTCTTTTTCTAATTGAGCGGCTGTTTTACCAACACCGGCTAATTCAGGGTTTAAATAAATTGCTCATGGAACATTGTTTAAGTTTAATTTTTCAGGTTGTAATCCTAAAATATCTTTAGCAATCACATCTGCTGTTTTGTAAGCAACAGTAGAAAGCATAAATAATCCAGTTACATCACCTAAAGCATAAACGTGGTCTAAACTAGTTTTCATCAATTCGTTTACTTCAACAAATCCACGAGCATTCAATTTTAATTTAAGTTCATCTAGACCAGATAGGTTTGCTATTCTACCAATTGCTACTAATGCATTTTGTGAAGCCAATGAGTGTTTTTGCTCTTTTCATTGATAACTTACAAATCCATTAGAAACTGATTCTAAGTTCATTTCATCAACAATTATAACACCTTTTGCTTCTAAGGTAGCACGAACCGCCTTAGCAGCGTGTGGATCAAGATGTGCTAAGAATTTAGTGTTACATAAAATAGTAACTTTAGTTCCTAATGTGCTATAAAAATAAGCAAATTCTAATGCAATAGGTCCTGCTCCAATAATTACTAGTGTTTTTGGTGCAGCATCTAGTTTCATTGCTTGTTCAGAATCGATTAAGTATCCTAATTCATATGCTTCCTTAGCACCTTCGATGCTTAATGCACGATTTGATGAACCAGTTGCTACAACTAATTTATCAAAGTGTAATGTTTCTTCATTAACTGTTAAACTGTGTTCATCTACAACAGTACCCATTCCTTTGAATACATCAACATGAGCACCTGCTAAAAAGTTGCTAATAGCACCGTTCAAAAGTTCTTTGTTTGCTTTACGACGGTTTTGCATTACTTGGAAACTATATCCAAGGTATTTGTTGAAAACTCCATATTTTTCAGAATTTTGGATTGTGTCTAAAACTTTTGCTGACTTAATTAAAGTTTTAGTAGAGATGCAACCTTTGTTAACACAGGTTCCACCTAAATCTTCTTTTTCAACTAAGGCTACTTTAAGCCCGTTGCTTGATAGAATACCAGCCAAAGTGTACCCACCAGGTCCAGCACCTAATACTACGACATCATAGTGTTTCATATTTCTCCTTTATTTTTAAATATATACATATATTATAAACAATATAATAATAAAAAGTGTAAAAAAATCATTTTTTTTAATATGTTTTTGCATTTTTTAAAAACAAAAACACAACTGAGTGTGTTTTATACATAAGCGATGATTACAACTATTAAACTTGCAATAAAATAAATTATTAAGTTAAAATAAAACGGAAAATTAGATTTTTTGATTTTGGGTTGCTGTTTTTGTTTTTTTTGCTCTAAATATACAACTTTTTCAGCATGAGTCATTCTTAACATCTTTTTTTCTTCTTTATATCGCGATGAAATAGACTTATTTTCACGAAATCTTTCAAATGTTCGTTCCATAAATCCTCATTTAAACACTAAAATAAGTAATACAAATGCTAATGTTATTAAGGCAGAAGCAGTAAAAGCATTAATAATTCAATTTACATCTTTTTTATGGTTTATTCCTGCTGAAATAGCAAAAATAAGCCAGAAGATAAGAAAGTATGCTAATAAAATGTAATAAAATCGTTTGCTTTTAAACTGTGATTTAATTAAATTAGTAAATTTTGCTCACATTATTTGCTTCATTTTCGGATTTGCTCATCTGTTGCATAAACATAATGAGTTTGCTCATTTTCGCTAATATCTTGATTTTTAGGTAGATTTGGATATTTTTGCTCATCCATATATGAAAGTTCAAATTTTACATCCTTAAATTTCTCATTAGCATTTGAAATTTTAGGAATTGCTTTAAATAAATTAATTGTATATGGATGAATTGGGTTTTGATAAATTGCATTAGTATGCCCTGATTCAACAATTTTACCTAAATGCATTATTAATACCCGATCTGCAATATATTCAATCATTGATAAATCGTGTGCAATAAAAATCATTCCAATGTTTTTTTGTTTACATAAATCCTTAAGCAAGTTAACAATTTGTGCTTGAATCGAGATATCCAAAGAAGCAATTGGTTCATCAGCAACAATGATTTTTGGTTCTGTGATTAAAGCACGAGCTATCACAATTCTTTGACGTTGACCACCTGAAAATTCATGTGGATAACGATAGGCAAATTGTTTTAACAAACCAACATCTTCTAAACTTTTGTATATTGTATTACGTGTTAAAAGACTTGATATCTTATGAATCCGTCAAAATTTAGTGATGAAATTAATTGTTTTTTTATAAAATTTATTTTGCAGGAAAATATCATAATTGGATATACCTAAAAATAAATAAATAGCTTTTAAGTCTTTATTTAAATACCTACTTTCAATTTCAAAAGATTTAATTCCATTTAACTTATCATATACATTTGAAATAAAAACTTTATAATCAACTTTATATTGCTTTAATGTTGCTTTAAGTTTATTATGTAAATGCAAATCATCTTTTTTGTTAATAAGTTGCTGCTTAGTTTTATCAATATAATTTGCTTTAAAGTATGCTAAAAATTCTTTATGGATTTGGTTGAATTTACCTATCAATCCTTTATCAATAGCAATAAATGATTTACTAATATCTTCTTGCTCTTGAACTTGCTTTTTAAGTTCTAAAACTCTTAATTTATATGAATCCATATAAGTTTGAAGTTCTTTATCGAAGTTTTCTTGTGTTTGTTGCAATCTTTGTTTTGCTTGGTTAAAAGCATCTTTATTTATTTTTGGTTTAACAAAAAATCCTTTAATGGTTGTTTTTAAGCTTTTTACAAAGGTTTTTCACTTACTTTTAGCATCACTTCGATATTGATCCTGGATATATTTAGATTGCTTTAAATAATCCGATAAATCAAAGTTGAAATTTGAAACCACAATATTTTTAATAGTTTTTGAAAATTCAGAAAGTTTATTAAAATCAAATGGATTGGCATTAAGTTGATTTTTAAAAAACTCACTTGATTTGTCTTGCAAATGATTAATTAACTGTTGCAACTCGTCAAAATCTAAGTATCTAAGTTTAGATTTATGCTTTATAAATATCTTTTTAATATGATTATTTAGATGATATATTTTTACCTTATAAGCAAAATAATCAATATATGGACTTCCATATGCTTCATTAAAAAGTAATTTTGATTCATTTTTTAACTCTGAAATAAAGTTATTTAATGAGTTTTTTGAATCCAAATACTTTTCTCTTCAAGAAAATAAAGATTTTTTTAGTTCGCTAGCAGCATTAAAAGTATTTTGTTTAGATTCAAAATACTCATATGTGTGTCAAAGCAGTTGTTTTTGTTTTTTATATTCAGCCCTTGCTTGTTTTAGTTCAACCTCATCTAAATCAATTTGTTCATTTCGAAATTGCTGTTTCTTCTGATCATATAAACTAATTAATTTTTCAGTGTTCTTGTATAAACTATCAATAATCAGTGAGTTATTTTTACTTTTTTCTTCTAAGTATGCAAAATATGCATTAAATTTATCTTCAAAACTTCCTTCAACTGCATCTAAGTTGAAATTATTAAAATATTCACTTCATTTATTATAAAATGGTTGGTTTAATGAGTTTGCTATTTTTAAATTCTCCAATTTTAATTTCAGCGCTTCTTCTAAAAAAGAATAATGAAAGTTGTATTGAACCGATTCTCAATCCTTTTTAATATCAGAAATTTTATTTTTTATAACACGGTTTACCACTAAGGGTTCTTTTAGAATACTAAAGATATTATTTTGTCCATTTAATGAAGCCATAGGGTCTTGGAAAATCATTTGAATATTTTTACGCATAAAGCGATTTGTCTTACGCGAGATTCGATTCCCTGATACTAATTTACCATTAATTCGAACAAAACCGTTATAATCATCATATAAACGAAGCAATGAACGTCCTACGGTTGTTTTACCAGAACCAGATTCACCAATTAAACCAAGGATTTCACCTTCAGAAACATCAAAACTAACATCGTCGACTGCTTTATTAATATGATTTTTATTAATAAAGAACTTTTTTAAATTTGTAACTTCAAGTATTTTACTCATCTTTAAATACCTCTTTAAAGCTTTTTAATCGTGATGTTAATTCGGGACTTAATGAAACTTTGGGTGCATCAGGATGCAGCAATCATGTTGCAGCTGCATGGGTGGAAGAAACTTCAAATAATGGAGGTTCTTTAATAAAATCAATTTCTAATGCATAATCATTTCTCGGAGCAAAAGCATCGCCAAGTGGTAAATTATTCATATCAGGCGGTGTTCCTTTAATTGAATATAAGCGATCTTCTTTGTTTTCTGGGATCGCAGAAATCAACGCTCATGTATATGGATGTTTTGGATCGGTAAAAATATCTTTTTTGCTTCCTTTTTCAACTATTTTTCCAGCATACATAACATAAATATAATCACAAAATTTAGCTACAACTGAAATATTATGACTAATTAAGATAATAGCAATATTCATTGAACTACGGATTTCATCAAATAATGCTAATACCGATGCTTGCACTGTTGGATCAAGTGCTGTTGTTGGTTCATCTGCGATTATTAAGCTTGGCTTTAATGCCACCACCATCGTAATTACAACTCTTTGCTTCATCCCACCCGACAAAGTATGTGGATACATATCAAAGACACTTTCACAATTACGGATTCCAAATTTATCAAGTAAACCTACTAAGTATTTTCTTTTTTCACTATATGGCTTACTTTTTCATTCTGGATTTTTATTTAAAGCATCTAAAAGTTGTTTTCCTACCTTACGGGTTGGATTTAATGATGTAAGTGGGTCCTGTGGGATGTAACCAATTTTGTGTCCACGAATCTTTTGTCAGTAACTTTCTTTTTTTGAATCAATTAAGCTAATTCCATTAATTTGCATAATTTCAGCAGAAACAACTGAATTATCATTAATATTTAAAAATGCTTTTGATGTAACTGACTTACCAGATCCTGATTCACCGACTAAACCAACTATTTCTCCACGGTTGATAGTAATATCAACTCCTCGCACTATGCTGATGAATTTGTTATAACCGGTTTTAAAACTAACTTTAAGATCTTTGACAACTAATAATTTTTCTTGCATAAAATCTCCTATTTAGTTTTGATTACTTTTGGATCAAGAGCATCATGAACACCTAATGCGATAAAGTATAATGATACTGAAATTGAAAGTAAAATTAAGGCAGGTAGTAATAATGATCAAAAGTTTTGTGCTGCTTCAGATGATGCTGAAAAGATTATTTCTCCTAAGTTTACATCAGTGTCACTACTAAAAAATCCTAAGAAAGCAAGTGATGAAACTGAAAGAATAATTGATGGAATTTGAGTTACATAATTAGTAGCAATTTTACCAATTATTCCTGGTAATGCATGTTTATAAATCAAACGAATTTTTGAAGCACCTACTGATTTGGATGCAGTTATAAACTCAGAATCTTTAACAGTGATTATAAATAAACGAGTTCCCCCTACTGATCCAACTCACCCAACCACAACCAATGCAATTCCTAAGGCTAAATCAGATGTACCGAATAAGGTAACTGCAATTAATAACCAAATAAGAGTTGGTGGTGCTGAAAAAATATCAATAAAACGCATCATGATAGTATCTATTTTAGAACCAACATGGAATCCTAAATATGCTCCTATAATAACACCAATAATAGTTTGAATTGATGCTACGATAAATGCTAAACGTAGTGCTTTTCAAGTTCCAACTCATGATCGAGTTCAAATATCGATACCTTTTGCAGTTGTTCCTAAAAAAGTATCTAATTTTGTTTGTGGATTTAAAGCAAGTGCTTGATCATATAAACTTTGATATTCGTTTTGATTTAAATTTTGTGCAATATTTGATTTATCAAAAATCAAATATGCACTGTATACTCGGTATCAACGATACATATCAATTAATATTTCAGATTGCTTTGTTGGTCCATTAATACCTTGCACTGTATATTCTCTTGTTTTTAAAACCGAAGCGACAGTTGCATCTTTTGAAATATCTAAAAACTTATCAAAAAAGCCTCCATAATTTTCGTGAAAAGCTGCTTTGTATTTTGGAATATCTTGTTCAAAACCAGCGCTTTTTAGTGTTATATAAGGTTGATACGAAGCTGGTAAAGATTTTATCGAAGGAGGACCAAAAATAGTTTTACCTTGTTGATCTGCAATTAAATTTAAACTAATTGTGTCTGAAATCGATTCATTTGCTGAATATTTAGAACTAATAGTTACAATAATCGAAATTAAAAGCACGATTATAAAGACAATTAAAAATAATACGGATGGTCAACTTTTAAAGAATCTTTTGAGAATTTCTAAAAGTAATTTTTTTGGTTTTCCAGCTATATTAGAAAATGTTTTTTGGTTATTTGCTAGTGCAAAAGGAGTTTGTATACCATTAAAAGATAATTTATATTTTTTATTAAATTCTTTTGCAGTCATCTATATTCCTTTCGCTTTCATTCTAGCAAATTCTTCGTTTCTTTTTCTGGTAACTAAGAACAGTTTTCATAAGTTAGAACCTTTTGTTCCATATTTAATGCGTGGATCTAAAATGGTATATGAAACATCAACTAAAACGGATGTAAATACCCCGAGTAATGTGAAAAAGAAGGTATTAAACATAATAATATTAATTTCACCATTCGGAAATGCGTTAGCAATAATTTGTGATGTCCCAGGAACTTTTCAATATCTTTCGATTACTATTCCACCAGTTAACAATCCAATATATGATGGAATGATAATTGCAGCAAGTGGAATTGAAATATTACGTAATACATATTTAAAGAATATTTCAACTCTACTTAGTCCTTTTGATTTTGCTATTAAAACATAATTTGATGTTAGCACAGTAATAACTTGATTTCGAGTGTAACTGATATAACCTGATAATGAACCTAAAACAATAATCACAATTGGTGGTAATCACGAAATAACAACTTGACTTTGAGTCTGTGCTGCCGCTTCTGCCGTTCCAGGTATCGCAACAGTTGGTGAAACACCAGATGAGGCTAAAATAGTAATTAAAATTGGTGCTACTATAAATGAAGGTAATGCAATAAAAATTAATGAAAAGAAATTTACCACTGCATCAACTCATGTACCACGTTTATAACCAGCAAAAATTCCAAACAATATCCCTAAAAATGCACTAATAACAAATGCTGGTAAAGTGATAATAATTGAGTATTTTAAGCGCGAAAAGAATAATTGTGGGATGCTATTTACCCCTAAACTTGCAAATAATTTATCATCAAATGGTAAACCAAACGGATTCGCTTTATTAGTAAATAAATCATTTACCCAATAACCAAAACGAATTATTGGATTAAGTTTATAGGTTTTTCAAACATTTTGATATTGGTCATACTTTCCACGTCAATCACTTGGTAGAAAATGATAATCAATACTTTTTTCAAAACTTTGTCTAGATATATTCTGTAATGCTACCTGACTTTGACCTTCAGCACCGTTCTTTGAATTTGCAGTTTGTACAAATGGATTATCAGCAAACTGTGCTGTAAGTGTATATACAACAAAGATAATGATAATCAATGTTAATAATGCAAATCCTATCCGTTGTAAAATGTACTTAGTCATTTATCTCCTTATTTAATAATGCAAAGACAATTAACTTGCGTTAATTGTCTGGATATTATTTGGTTGCAACTTCGTATGAACCATAGTTGGTAGCATTATCAAGTGTTGCAGGTATGATAAAGTTTGGATTGCTCAATCCTTTTACAAATGAATCTTTTAATGTTCCAGTTGTTATAGTCATATTCATTCCTGTTAAATTACGGAATTCAGCAACCATATTTAACAATGCTTTTTTATTAAATACATCTTTTGTTTCATCTGATGTATTTAATCATAATCAGAAGTTTGCTGAAATTGTAAGAGGTGGTAAGTATTTTGCCTCATCTTCTTTGCTTAAAGGAACTAATTGTTCTTTTCCGTCAACTGTTTTAAGTTGATATTGATTTAAATAAGTGGAAATATCGTTTGTGTATTTATTTCCCAACTTAATTAATTTTTCAAGTGGAATCGAGAATTTAACATTGTTTTTAGGATCCTCAATAAATTTCTTTCAGTATTCAGCTGCTTTAACAAGGTTTGGATAATTTACTTGAAGTTTAGCTTTATAATCTGCATCAGTGTTAATTCAAGTAAATAATTGAATTAAGTTACCTTGAAACATATATCCATCAAAACCTGATCCGACTAAATTATAATCATATCCTCAACCAGTTACTGTGTATGGAGTTGATCCAAAATTAAAAAATTCATCAAAGTCTTTTCTATTATTATTTTTTTCAAATTTAACTTCAAAACGATCAGGATATAAACTATTAAGAACTTTTTGCATTCCTTTATAAACATTTTCATGAACTGAATTAATATTTGTAAATCGAGCACGAACTGTGAATCTTACTTTCTTTGTATCCTCTACTTTATCAAGATCAGGATGTTGTTTATAAAATTCATCCAATACTTCTTTCATCTTTGTTTTCAATATATCTAATGCACTTGAACTAAATTGATCATCAGCAGTTTTACCAACTATCGAATTTTCAGATGGTGATAATTCGGTTCCGATTTTTTCACCAAGATTAACTTTTTGTCCTGTTTTTGAATCTACTACAAACACAGTTGATAATTGGTCTCAATATGGACGTAATGTATTATATTGCAATGATGTATCTGAGTCGTTATTACGGATGGTTACATCTTGTGCAAAACCCGAAATTCACGGAATTGTAAGATTAGGTGTTAATAACTCTTGAGCAACATATGCTCAGTTGATTGAAGCAGTTAGAATATTCATAAATTCTGCTCCTAAACCTGTGGTAGCTGCTTTTAATGTATTAGTTGCAGTTCCGGCTTTGATATCAGTCAATGAAGCTCCATAAACTAATTTTGTATATGCATCATTCATAAATGAAGCAGTTGTTGATTCTTGTTGATTTTGCGGAATTCATGTAGGTGTAAATCCATTATTTGAATGACTTGTATTTCTAGATTGAACATCTCTTAAACCTCATTGCACAGGGTTTGCTGAAATTTCTTCGTGGTATGCCTTTAAATTACTATAATTTGCACTTGCTGTTAAACCTGCTTTAAATTGCTCATAATTAAATTTTGCAAAACCATCTCCTAATGGAGTTGTAGTGTAGGTATTTTGAAAAAGTTTTACACGTCTTGGATTATTAACAAACTTTTGATTTCAATAGTTTGGATTTAACTTAAAAGTATCAGTTAGCGAGGTTCCATCATAACCAGCATAGTAATATTTACCAGCAAATAAAGCTGAATCCATTGACATTCCATATCAGTATATCCCAGATTCTTTAGCTAAACCATCTTGTAAATTGTTGATTTTGTTTTTGATGTCTGTTTTATCTGAATCACTTATATCACCACTTTTATAGAAGTTTGGTAGTTGTTTACTTGCCACAGTTTCTTCGATATATTGTGATGGAGCAGGAATTAAATCATAACTGTTAAAGAAAAACTTATCATATGCTAAATCAAATTTAGATTCTTTTTTTGGATCTAATTCTTGTAAAACAAAGAATTCACGTTGGTCATCACCTGTTCCTTCAACATGTACTGATTGTGTTTTATCTAAAATTTTATTTACATCAATGTTATAAAGTTCATATAAGTATTTATTAGTTCAACTATTTCCTTGAGCTCTAAAGTATAAATCTCCATTTACAACATATTTTTCACGTGCTAATTTTTCAATTTCTTCGGTTCCTCCATTATTTAAACGAAATAGTGAATCCTGTCCAGCATAGGTACGTAATACTCCCATTCAAAAATCTTCTGCTTTAATTGGATATTTTGTTACTTCACCTTTAGAATTAATTCATTTTTGATTTTTTCGGATTCTAAATGACATCTTAGTTGCTTTCTTTAAAGCATGTCTAAATGTATCGGAGTTAATTGATCTTGGATTATCACTTTGCAATTCAACTAAACTCAATGAATAACTACCATCTGGTTTATCGGGTTTTGGTAGTAATGGAGCATCATCTTGATCAAAAACCATATCTTTTGTTGTTCCATCATCTTGTTTCACTGTCAAAATAACTGCATCTGCTAATTCTAATGAATATCTAGAAACCGATGGTTTATGAATTGTGCGAGTCTTAATTGTTTCTAATGTGTTTGTATCTTGCACACTAGTTTCTGTGACTTCTGGACGACCATAAAAGTTTAATTCAACTAATCTTGGAATTTCTGAATCATATGTAGATTCGGTTAATCCACCTGTGGTAAATGAAAGGTCGTAAAAATTTCTTGAATCAGAATGGGTAGAATCGTATTTAACTGTATATAATCCGCTTGATGCTTGTTGTGAAAAAGAGGTTTTCCCATCAAGATTAATTGTTTTTGCAGGTGGATTAATAATTCCTAATAAAGTATCAGTCGATTGATATTTTTGTGTATCAATTTGCTTGCTAGGATATGCAAAAGCTGTGTTATATTTATCATCTGCAGGTGGTTTCGGTAAACCGGTTTCATTGCCTGGGGTTATTTCTTGATTACCTACTGATGTGGTCGAACCACCACCACAAGCAACAGCAACTGGTAATACCAGAGAACTTGCTGACAATCCTAATCATAAAAATTTCTTTTTTTTCATATTATTTTCCTTTTTTGTCTACTTTAAAAATTTTCTTACCTAAATTAATTCATTGGTCTACTATTTCTGAAAGAAATTGCAATCCATCATCATAAAAGTTATCATTCATTAAATCTACACCCACTTTTTTTAAAATCTCAATTGGATAATCACTACCACCTGCTGATAAAAAGTTGTTTATGTAGTTATCTAAAGCAACTTTACCTGACTTTTTATATTGTCTAAAAAAGTAGGTAGCAACTAGATGTCCTATAGCATATTTATATACATAAAATCCATAGTAATAATGTGGGACATAAATAGATTGGATGGTATTAGCAACTGAATATGGTTGCTTAGTTAGAGTGTATTTTAAATTATTTACATAATAGAGCTTACTAATTGAATCATAACTACCAGATACTTTCCCTTGTGAAATCGCTTGGTAAAGATCATATTCGTAGTTAGCTCAATTGGTTTGCTTTAAAACAGTACCGACAAATCCTGCGATCATTGAATCGAGAATTTGAAATTTTAATTTGTCGTTTTTTGAATTAGTTAACATATAATCTGCTAACATAAATTCATTGTATATTGAGGCTATTTCAGCTAAGAAGATGGGATACATTGAATTAGGTAAGTTTTGCCGAGTATCTGAAAAATACGAATGCATTGAATGTCCTAACTCATGTACAAGTGTTTCAACACTACGCAGTGTCCCTTCGAAGTTCATTAAAATGTATTTTTTGTCAATTCCATAGGTTCCACCGATGCTATAAGCACCACCTCGTTTGGTATCGGTGCTCATATAATCAACTCATCGCTCATCGATTGCTTTGCAAACTTGCTGATAATACTCATCTCCAAAAGGTTTTAATGCTGCTTTAGCAAGTTCATTCATTTCGGAAACTGTATAAGAAGTTTTCACATTAACTAAATCGCGAGAGTAATCTCATTTTTGACGTTTGCTATGAAATTTAAGATAATAGAACTTATCACTTCATTGCTTATATTTTTTTAATATTGTTTTACTTGAAGCAACTTTTTCAAAAAGTTTCATCAAGATTTGATTTGATACCTTATCTGAAGCTGTTAGCATTGCTACAGTAGAATCATATTTACGTAATTTTGCTTCAGTAGTCAATGCTTTGAAATGTTGGAATAATAATTCGGCAAATGTATCTTTGTGGTTAGTAAATGCTTTTCAATAATTTAAATATGCTTGCTTACGCACATTAGCATCATCGGATTTAAGAAGTTTTTGATAAATAGTGGGATTAAGTTTAATTTTCTTACCTTTTTTAGTTTTAACTGTTCCATAATATAACTCACTATTTGAAAGAATACTAAAGATATTATGTGGATTTGGTTGCCCGAATGCTGAATTAACTAAGTATTCTTCAACTTTATCATCTAATTTATGTTCATATTCTTGGATTTGATCACAAATACTGCGACGATACGATGCTAAGCGAGGATCGTCTTTTCATACCTTCATTTTTTCCATATTAGCATAAAAACGATTCGATTCAGAACCAAACTCGGTATTGAGTGTGTGTGATAAAAATTGAAATTCTGATTCTAATTGTTTAAATTTCGCATTAACTAAATCGGTATTTAAATTATTTGAAATATAATTATCAATTTTAAATGCTAATTTGGTTTGTTGCTCCGATAACATCACATCAGTTAAATAAGATTCGATGCTATCATATTTGCTATCTTTATTTAAAATTCTGCTTTTATATACCTTTTTATACTCTGAAATTAGTTCTTCTATGCTGCTACCACTAAGAATATCATCTAAATCTCAGGTATATTCACTCGGAATATCCTTATGATTTTTAAATTGCTTTGCTTTCATATTGCTCCTATTGTTATGAAAAAAGTCTTGTAACTTATAAATTTACAAGACTTTTTAATCAGTATTTAATATCATACTATCTAAAATAAGAAATGTAAATCTATAGCACCAATGGTTCAACCAAAGAGTAGAAATCTTTTATGCTTTTCTACCAACTTAACTTACTGCCATAAGTTAGGTTTCGGCTTTTATACCCTTTCATTAACTTTTTAGCATGCCTGCAAGGTTAATTACTCTTGTTAAAAGCTCCTCTATAGTTTAGCTCACAGATTACTACTATGTCGTAATCTGTTAAACTAACAACAACAGATTATGACAAAATTAAACGTTAATAATATTGCAACGTCTATTAATATATGTCATAATAATTTGTTGTGTTCCTTTTTTCATAGAAAGTAGTATACCAAAAAAATCATTAAAGCAAAATAAAAAAACACAATTGCTTGTGTTTAATCAAAAGGAATGATATGAATATGAGTATGAAATACCATCTGACCTGCTGAAGCACCAGTATTAACTAATAATTTAAAACCACTTTTATTGTGTTCTTTGATATATTTAGCAGCCAACTCACGAGCTTTTAACATTGCATAAATAAAGTCTGCATCGTTGTTTTCTAAAATGTTTGCTTCTGGGGTTTTCGGAATAACTAAAAAGTGTCCAGGTTGAAACGGTTTAATATCATATATTGCAATTACTTTTTCATCTTCATAAAGAATTTCTGCTGGTATTTGACGATTAATAATTTGGGTAAAGATACTAGCCAAGGAACTTAGAATCCTTTGCTGAATCTTTTAATTTTGCATCAGCTATACCTACAGAAACACGGTAACCTAAATCTAAGAATGCTTTGACAACTTGATCATATAAAGCAGAATCAGAAAGGTTTAATAAAACGGATAATTTAATAATTTTGTCTTTAAAAGGAGTAGCATCGAAACTAATAATTTTTTTAGTAATTTTTGCCGGTTGTCCTTGCTTGTCTTTATCTGGATTGTCTATTTCAATTGTTTTACCAATCGGTAAAACTCAGTTGAAAAATGATACTTGAATATTTTTATCATCAGAAGAAATATTAATTGCTTGCGATAAATTACCATTAGCATCGACTGAAACTAGACGAGAGTTTACAGGATCATAAAATCCACTTAAATCGCTATAATTTGCGATGTTTTTTAAAATCTCAATATTTGATGTAGCTCCATCTTTTCCGACTAAGAATCTAAATTTATTATCATTTTTTAAAATACCTACATATGAAGCAAGTTGCTTTTGTTGACTAGCATCAAAAAATAATAAGTCGTCAGAAGCATTTTTGTTAGTTGTATAACTTGTTTTTGCTAAATTATTATAATCATTGATACTTGAAATTTGACGAGTTTGTAGGGTAAAAATATCATCTGCATTAGAACTTTTGTATTGTCAAAGTTGCACAAACTGGTTTTTGACTAAATAATCTATTAATAAAAAGTTATTTAAGTCAAAATTATCTTTATTTGCATCATAGTCACTTTTATTAATCTTTTCTAATTCTTCTTTTTTATTGATTTTAAAATAAGTAGCAACCAATAAATTTTTTAAAACATTAAATCTAACATCTGATTCATCGATTTTAAATAATAATTTAAATTGATCCATATTCGGATGATTATTGGTAATATTTTGTGGTTGTAATAAGTTTAAATCATTTTGATTAAACAATCCTAATTTTTGTAATTTAGCAAGTTCTTTATTATAAAAATCATTATCCTTTTGTGATTCAAATGCTAAATATGCTAAATATGCATTATATGCATCAGTTGCAAAACTTTGCGATTGCAAAAGTGTTTCATTAATTTGGGTTTGATTTTTATTATTTAAATCGAGATTATAGTATTTGCTTACTACTCCTAACAATCAAGTTTTTTCGATTTCTTTTTTGATTGCATCTTTTTTTTCAAAAGATAATTCTTGTTTAGTTTTTTCAGGAGTATTAACTTTGGTTCCACATGCTACAGTGGCAATTGGTAAGATGCTAATTAAAGAAGATAAAGCAAAATACTTAAAGCGTTTTAACATTATTTATCTCCTTTATTAAGTTCATTTGCTACAACTGCTCCGATGACATCAAAAGCAGATTTGTCGCTGTAGGTATATTTTTTGGTATTTAAATCAAAGTAACCGACTTTTAGTTGACCATCTTGATAAACAATATTTAATGAATTATTTTTATTATATGTATCATTGATTCATTGATTAATTTTTGAGATATCGTCTAAATCTTTTGATAAATGAATTCCATTATCTATCACCTTTATCCTTGATTCTACATTTGTGATATCACTTTGTGTATAATCAGTGTTAGTTAATGAATTTGGGTTCTTTGTATTTAATACTGTTGCAACAAATTTTGGATCAGAAAGTGCATTAAGTAAAAAATCTTCTTTTGAAATACTTGCACTTAATTTATCTGTAATATGTAAATTTGTGTTATTGCCTGATAATAAGTTTAATAAGTCACTTTTAATAAAATTGTTATAGTTATCTTTTGAAATTTTATAATCTGAAAATAACATTAATCCTTTATCAGTAGGGATAAGATAAAAATTAGGTTTGTTTTTGATGCTATATGCAAACGCTAAACGTTTATTACTGTCATCGATATTTACTGCGAACGCTTTGTTAAAAGTATCTTTGATATAAATGCTAAATTGATCACTTGTTAGCGAATCTATTAGTCGTTTTATATTAGTATTTACATTATTTACTAACTCAGAAAATTCTTGAATTTTGCTTTTATCTTTTGATTCTGAAATTGTTTTTGCTTTATCTAAATCAGATTGAATCAATGATTCAAGTTGTGGATTAAATCCTTTTGGTAATTGGTAAATAGTTGATAAATCAATTTGAGGTAATACAACAGATGTTTTGTTAGCATTAGCTTGTTGTTCAAAAATTCCTTGGGTTTGTGTTGCTAGTGCTTGATTTACATCCAAGTTAACTAAATCAGAAAACGATGTTATACCATTTGTTGCTAATGTGTTTGATTTAGTTAATGTTAAGTTATCTAAGGCAAATTGAAATTGCTGCTTACTTGGAACATCTGAATTTGACTTACTGATTCCATATAAAGTAGGAATATCTACAAAATTATTAAGGTAATCTATATTTGCTTTAAGAATTGGACTACCATCTGCTGTTTTTACACTGGTATATCTTAAGATATTAATAAGTTTATCCTTTGCACCATCTTTATCAAAAGAAAACGGGAGCAATAAATCTTTGTTTGCTACACCTGGAAGTAAAATTGAGGTTGTAATATGAATATCATTTTTTGCAAAATATTTTGCCACTAAAGCACTTGGATCAATTTTGTCTTGAATAAATGATTTGGTTGTAAATAAAATAATAGAACTTGAATTAGCATCGGGTCGAAAGTATGTAACATTTTCTTTTAAGTATGGGACTACATTATCACCTTGTTTATAAAGCAAATCCTGCAATTTATTTCCGTTTGCATCAAAATGTGGGATATCTCTTTGTGCCTTACGGTTTAATGCACTTGCAGAAATAATTTTAGTTTCAATTGTAAAACGACGTTTGGCTTCAGTTTCAACTTCCTTAAATGTTGCATATTCGACTGCTTCATCAATGTTTTTAGAATTACCATACTCTGTTTGCAACTTTTTATTTCAAGCATCTAAATAAGTATTGGGTTGAAATGATTGACGGGTACTTTCGAATTCTGCATTAATTGCTTTGCGTTTTTCTGAACGGATTATTGCTAATGATTTTAAATCACTCGCTACTTTAGGATTTTCACCAGGTAATAATGATGCATTATAAATTTGGCGATATTCATCAACTGCTTTTTGCTCTTGATCATAAAAATAAAATACTGCTTGACGGTAAATATCATCAATTTGTTTATCATTTGCTTCTTTATTACTTTCTAATGCATTTTCCAAATCACCTACATTCATTTCAGTAGTAATCTTTGATTTATCATTAGTATTAAAGAATTTGAATGCCGCTGCATTTTTTGCTTGTGCCTGCACATAATCAATTCGGTTAACGCTTATACCTAACGGTATAGCAATAGCAGCAATAATAATCACCCCTAGCGAACCTAAAATCCCAAAATTAATTCAATTTCTTTTGTGGCGATTAGTTTTGATAAGTTTTTGCTTATCTTCATACGAATCATTAAGTTCGGTTAAGCGTTCAAAAAATGTCTTTTTTCTCTTTGCCATTTTTACCTCAATTTTGTTTCTTATATATAAAAGTTTTTAATATATTATAGCAAAAAAATGTATTTTTTGCAGCGATTTGGTAATGCTATATTTGTATTTATCCACCTATATATCATATGTTCTTAAAATTGTATAGTATTAATAATATGATTATAAACTTGTTAGTAAATAAAATTATGCAACTTTATTTTGTATATAGTTGCATAATTTTATATTTTTTACTTTGTTTTTTGGGTTGTTGTAGTGCTCGATGATCCTGATGCAGAGCTAGTTGTAGTTGCTTTTGTTTCTTTCTTTTCGTCTTTTTTTCCACCTTTATATGTTATAACAGCATCTGCTTTACCATTACCTCTCATAATTGTTACTCATAAATTATAATTTGTTTTCTTAATATGTTCAAGTTGTTCAGGAGATAATGTTGATAGATTTTCAGGCAGCTTTTTACTTGGGTCTCTTGGTGGGTAACCGAAAATTCAACTATTTAATCCCCCCCCTAATCCTAATGCATCTCTAATTGCTAAATATTTTTGAACATCGTGTTTTTGTAATCAATTTAAATGTTCAGTTGTTATATCAGAAACATTTGCAGGAATCGCAACACTACTATAATCTTTTTCAGGTATAGGTTTTGGTTGATTTTTTATTGGTGGTAATGTACTTTCGGTTTCTTTGATATCCGATTCATTTCCTGGTTGTCCAAAAATTCAATTATCAGGCAAAGGTTTTAATACTTGCATAATCGCTTGAAATTGTGAAAAATTATGCATTTTTATTCATTCAAGTTGTCCAGATGAGATGGTTGATAAATCAGTTGGAACTGCTATTTTGCTATAGTCTATTTGTCTTTGTGGTTTATCTATTGGAGTAGTTGAAAATGTATTAAGGTTTTTATTCATATTTTCAACAGAGAAAAGAATTTTTTCACTTCCGTCTTTTTTATAAAAAGCAAATGAATAAAATTTATTTGGTATTAATGCATTATCATTATCTTTATCTCATTTAAATAAAAGTGGATATTGTCCTTCTTTAAGTGGATCTTGATTTACATCAACACTAGCATATGCTGCCTTAATGTCTCCGTCTTTTACAAGACTATTATCATCAAGTGATTTAACTTCTGCTGCAATAGCAACTCAATCACCTTTAACTCCGACAAGTGGTTGGTCGTGGAGAACAAAGACAAATGAACCATCCTTTGACATATAGTTTTCACTTCTAGCAGCAGGGTGCTTTAAATAAATAACTTTTATATCTGCTTTAGCAGGTGCTACACCATATTCAGTAACATTAATTGATTGATCTGTCATTTTTTGTTCTTTTGCAGGTGCTTGAGTTTTACCTGCACCACATGAAACAGCAACAGCAGCGACAGTTGTTAAAGTAACCCCTGATGCTGACAAGTATGCTAAAAGTTTCTTTTTAAATTTCATATTATCCTTCTTTCTCAATTTCATAATCAATGTGAAATTGTATGTTATATCGAAATTAGTAATGAAATATAACATAAATAGTTATTATATGTTTTTTTTTTTTTTTTTTTTGCAAAGAAATGTGAAAATTTTACATATTTTACTTTCCTTGTTATTTGAAATTTTCACAAAATTTCCATATTTCTTCTTTTTTAGAAAATCCTATGAAAAAATATCTCATGAAAATATTATTATGATTTAGTATAATTAATTTATGAATATTTTTAATGACAAAAAAACTATAATCGCTTTTAATGAGCTAGCTTATCAATTTAGATTTGTTTATTCTTTATTTGGTGAGAGCTTAAAGCAAGCTAAAAATGGAAATCTACCTTTTGATGATATAGAAACAATTATTACTTATAACACACTAATAAAACTGAAAGAATCTGGATTACCATTAAATTTAAATTTAAATGAAAAAAATATTTTTATCCCACAAATTAAAATAAATAATGAATATATTTATCTAAATATCCTGATACAAAGCAATAATATAAAAGCTAATTCAAAAAATTCTATAAAATTATTAAAAAAAATAAACGATGGTAATTTTTCTATATTGCCAAAGTTATTTGATTATATATATGATAAAAATCCTGATACATGAGTTTTTGTTTATTATGATTTTTTAGATAAAAAAACGAAACTATACACTATTTCAAATATAAATATTAATTATTATAAAACAATTAAAATTGATAATCTGGAACTGCCTTATATAAATATTGAAAAATCGATATAAAAAAGCAGCTTCCTATTTTGACCGTTAGGCTATCGTCGGCGTAAAGTGGCTTAACTACTGAGTTCGGAATGGTATCAGGTGATCCCACTTGCTATGGCTACTGGTAATATAATACAGATTTTTTTTAAAATACCAAATATTTTTTTATTTTTTTGTTTGAATTCATAATTAATAAAGATATAGTTTTAAAATCACAGAAAATAAGGTAAAATATAATAATATATTATGTAAGGAGAACAAATGATTAAACACCAAGAGCATAAAGAATTAGCTGAATATACAATTAAGGTTTTAATTCCTACTGATGAAGTAAAAAAGAAAAATGACTTTTATTTTAATGAAGCTTTAAAAAAGGTAAAGGTTCCTGGTTACCGTCCTGGAAAAGCACCGCGCGAGAAATTAGAAGCATATTTAGACACAAATGCTATTTCACGAAAAACTGTTGATTCATTTCTTCACTCAAGTTTCAACGATGTTGTAAAATACTTAGATGACAAAAAAATTAAAGCACTTTCAAAATATTCACTAGATGTTAACCCTCAAAAAGATGGTAGTTTAGAGATTTCTTATCATTTTCCTATGTGACCTGATTTTTCAAAAGTAGATTTAAAGAATTTAAAAGCAAAAATTAAACTTCCTAAATCAGGTGAAAAAGATAAGAAACAAATTATTGAAGAGTTTTATAAAGAAACAGCTATTAAAGAAGTAGTTAGTGATCCAAAAGTAAAGTCAAAACTTACTGATACAGTAAATATTGATTTTAAAGGATTTATTGATGATGAACCTTTCGAAGGTGGTGAAGCAGAAGGTGTTGATTTAGTATTAGGATCAAATACTTTTATACCTGGATTTGAAGACCAATTAGTTGGTAAAACAACAGGATGAAAAGGTGATATAAAAGTAACATTTCCTGGTTCATACTTCGTAAAAGAATACCAAAACAAAGAAGCAATTTTTGAAGTTAAAATTAATTCTATTACTCGCTTAGTGCAAAAAGAAATAACAGATGAAATTGTTAAAGGATACAATTTGGGTGAAAATGTTCAAACAAAAGATCAATATCTAGATTTAGTATTCAACAAAAAATTAAAAGAACATTTTATAACATCGATTCATAATTTTGAAAAAGATATCATAAATGAAATGTTAGAAATTGCTAACCCTGTTGTCCACCCAAATTTATTAGAAGATGCTATTAAAAAACTACAAGAAGATTTTGATAAGAATTTAAAGCAATATGGAATTAAAAAGAAAGAATACTTCCATCTTGTAAAATCAACTGAAGAAGATATTCAAAAGGAATTTGAAAAGACTGCATTAGAACAAGAAAAGAAAGCATATGCAAGTAGACATATGGCTGAAATCTTACCAAAAGATAAAGATGAATTAGAAAAACAACTAAATGAATTTAAGGATTTATTAGTTGATTATCCAATTGATCAAAGAGATAAATATGCTTCACTACTAATTCTTTATTTAATCATTAAAGAAAACAAACATAAAGATTCTACAAAATTAGCAAAAGAGTTTATTAAGTTTATTAATTTCTTAGCTAAATAAAATAATATAACGAAGTTTTCCTGTATTTCTGGAAATACAGGATTTTTTATTGCATTTTTTTTGCATAGCAAA
>NZ_JBTHHK010000006.1:0-51960 GCF_054353875.1 Mycoplasma sp. 4013
CAATTTTTTTCAATCTATTTCTTAAACTTGTTGATTTAATAAAGATTAATTTTGGATCGATTTCTTTCATAAAATATAAAGCTTTTTCGGTTCCTTCACTTGAATAAATTTCAAAAATTTTATCAAATTCTTCCTTCTTAAAATGCCTTGACATTGCTTTCCTTTCTTTAATATTTTTGGGCGCGGACACCCCTAGGGGTGTTGGTTAATCCTATTAATAAAACAAAAAGATTAACAGAATTAATTGTTAATCTTTTTGTCCTACTTTAGAAACGATGTACTCCTATGACACCAAGAAAAATGCATAGGATTAATGCAACTAAATTGCTTTTTGGAGACTGTATTGTCATTTTTCCTTTCTTTTTTGTGTTTTTTTTAATTTTAAACAAAAAAAAAAAAAAAACAGATTGGTCAAAATCTGCTATATTTAAGAAGCTAAATATGGAAAATATATGAAAAGTAAATAAAATTCGGTTCACATGAACCGAAATTAATTTATTAACCTAACTTTATAACTTCATCAAATTTTTCCAATTGCTCTGTATTTAAATGATGTGAAACTAGCAAAATTGTTTTTGATGATTCTAATAAAGTATTTAAAATCTTATCTGATAAATCTTTATTTAAATTAGATAATGTTTCATCTAATAGCATCACATCCTTTTCTTGATAAAAACTTCTTGCAAGAGTTAATCTTTGTTTTTGTCCTAATGATAAATTATTATATGAATCAAAATCTTTATCCTTAAACTTCTGTATTACTTCTTCATCCATATATGCTTGTTTAAGTGCTTTTAGAACCTCTTCTTCGTTATTTTCAAGTAACGAAACATTATTAAATGGATTAACATCAAAAACAAAGTTTTCTGCATTCAAATAACTTAAATTATCTTTAATCGATGCATCAGTATAGGTTTTTACATCAGTGTTATTAACTAATATTTGTCCTTGATAATCATTGATATTATTAATAAGTAAATTTAATAAAGTAGATTTTCCACAACCAGATGGCCCAATAATAGCATATTTTTTGCCTTTTTTAAAGGTATAATTGAAATTATTAAATAAAAGCTTATTTTCATATCCAAAAGTTAAATTCTTAACTTGTATGCTTTCAACAGGTTGCATTTTTACATTCCCTCGATCTTTATCAAAGTTAAGGTCTAGCATTTTATATAAAACCTTTGAAGCCAATACATATTTTATTCCATCAACCATTTTTGAAAAGTTGTCTTTACTATCATCCATTCCTTTTTTAAAGGTATATATTAAACCAATCGAAATTGATAATGGATTTTTTATATATAAAAATCCTAACACAATTAAACCTACAATCACACCTATTTCAGTAATAGCATTTGATAAATTGTTATTTCAAACATTAATATTATCAAAATGATAAACTTTTTGATAATATTCTTTTACTTCATTTTCAATAAACTTATATAAGAGTTCTTGATTGTTTGAAAAATATAATAATGAATATCTTTCTAAGTAGTAAGTTAATTTTGATGTTAATTCATTTAATACAAGTTGATTTTGCTCAACATATCAACTAATTTTTTTATAAAAGATAAAGTTAGGTAATGCTGATAAAAGTAAAATTCCTATTACAAAAGCAAATGCGATGATGTTGGATAATCCAAAGAAAATCAATATTACAGCTAAATTTATCGTAGTAGATAAAAAGTTTACAAGTGGAAGCAGTGAATTATATGCGATTGCATTTGCATTATTAAAAACTTGTTCAAAGGCTTGTTGCGATGAATAATTTAATTTTGTTTTTGAGTCTGCTTGAAATAATTGGTTGTAAAAGATTCTAGAAACTGATTTTGCTGTATATATACCAAATTTATTTGAAAGCATATAATAAAAATAAGTGCTTATCGATGACATAATATATGCAGCCACAATTACAATTAATAAAATACCAAAACTTAAAAATGCATCATTTTTAACAAATGCGTATTGCCCGATAACAGCATTAACTGCATAACCTTCTAAGATAGATAAAACAAATTGAAAACTATTAACTATGATAGCAACCAAAACAAAAAACAAAAATGGTGTTTTTATTTTTGATATAACATTTTTCATTATGCTACCTCTAAATTAATTACTGCATCATATAAACTAGCATCATCAAGATGATGTGTACAGTTAATTAATAATAAATCTGGATTTTGCATTAATTTATGAAATAAATCCTCTGTATTTTCTTTATCAAGATTCGATGCTGCTTCATCTAAAATTAAAAGATTTTTGTTTCGGTAAAAATGACGAGCAAAATTTAATCTTTGTTTTTGTCCTGTAGATAAGGCTGTGTCACTTTCTATAACATAATCCAGGTTAAATTCGGTTAAATTAGCTTGTTTTAGAGCTAATTTAACTTGATCTTGCATATTTTCTTTTCATAAAGTGACATTATTATATATGCTATCATAAAATACATTCTCGTTGCTATTTAAATATGTAAATGAATTATTTCATACACTTACATCTATATCTTTGATTTCTTGATCGTTTACTTTAATGCTTCCATTGTATCCATGAAGTTGCTTTAAAATTAAATTCAATAATGTAGACTTACCAGATCCAGATTTACCTACTATTGCATACTTTTTACCTTTATAAAAGGTAAAATTAAAGTCTTTAAAAATTACATTTTCTTCATATGCAAAATTCAAATTAGTTATTCGAATTTTTTCTACATTTATTTCTGCATTATCTTTGTTTGAAGCAACAAATTCACTACTAAAATCCTTTAAATAACTTTTATAAGCAATGTAATTTTGATTTACATAAATTGTATAACGCAGTTGAATTGAAAGGGTGTAAAAGTAGCCAGGAACAGCAAATATTGCACCAAGTGGTTCATGTTGATAGAAAATGAAGTAACCGATAATAAACATCATCAATATATATGAGATATATTGAAAACCACTGTTGATTACTTCTAATTTGATAACGGTACTTTGTGTTTTATCCAAATCTTTTAATCATTTTTTTAATGCCACATCGATAAAATCAAATAATTTTTCAGGTTTATTTAAATATCATAAGAACTTAAATCCATTAAAGATGTTTTGTAATGTTGCAACATGAGATTCCATTGAAAACATAAATTTCTTATGCATTCTCCCAGCAATTGTTGATAAAAAGAAGGGAAAAATAAATGAAATTAACAATATTGCAAGTCCGATTAATGCAAATTTTCAACTTATCACAAACATAACAATTAAGGTTGCAACTTGCACAAAGACACCTATGACTGTATCAAAAAGGCTTGTAAATAAAAATTCTTGTAGCTCGGGCACACGTTTGTTAATTCAAACTAGGTATCTACCTTCTTTGTTTTCAGTGACTTCATGCGATGACAAAGTAGAAATTTTCGATACTGCTCCTTTAGTTAACAATGTGCTAACATATTGTTTTAATTTATTCTTCAGAAGTAGTTGCATCAATGTGGCAACTAAGAATATAACAGTTAAAGATATAACAACTATTAAATTTGTTTGAAATAATGCTTTATCACCACTTTTGATGCTATCAATCAATGAAGCAACAAAATAAACAACTATCGATGATGCAGCAACTGAGATAATACTAAAAATAAATATATAAAGCAACAATGGTTTATTATTAAATAGTTTTTTCAACTTTCTCCTTTCTATATTTAAAGACTTTATAAAGCAGATGTAATCCTTGATACCCATTTCAAAAACTTGCATCTATTTCTCTTTTGTCATAATCAATAATCTTTTGATCCCTTAAACAAATGTTTATAAATGCTATATGCTTATTGATTTTATCATTATTAATGTTATATAATTCAACATAAAGATAATGCACTAATAAAATACCTGCATAACCGTTTGCTAAACTTATTTTTCTTGTAAATGATTTGAATAACTTATTAGAAATTAACATAATTTCTTCATCAAAGTCATGGATATTAAACTTATATTTAGCAAAAAGCAAAATATATAAAATACCTGCACTTCCGTTTATTAAATATGGTGAATGATAATTTCCTGTATCATAAAACAGATTATAATCTAACTTTTCTTTTATAGATTTATATCATTTTTCAAGGACTAATTTTGCTTCATAACTTGTTTTTATATCAATAAGAACTTGTAAAATACTTTGGAAAGCAAAATTGCTATAAATTAATCTTAAATTTAGGTAATTAAATATATCAGTTATACTTGAAATCGCTGGTAATAAATCATTTTTATTGCCAAAGATTTCATTTATTATTTCAAGGTTATACAACGAATCAAAATGTTTAATAGTTAGTTTTCTATTAAATACTTTAAATAAAAAAATTGCAATGTTTAAGAGTTCATACGAGTTGTTCAAATAAAAAATGAGTGATAAATAATCTGATGGATCTAAGGAAGAATCTTTTTTATAATCAAATAGAAAATCTAATAACATATAGAAAATCTTCATTTTATCTGTAGAGTGTGTTAAATTATTAGTATTACAATAAGGATTTTTAACATTCATTGGTGATGAACTTTTATGATATTGTGAGTGTTCTAAATCAACAAAATAGAGCATCTTTTTATCTTCATTATAAAGAAAATTATCCATTTTCACATCGTTTAAAACAACTGGACTGTTTTTTAATGTATTAAAGAAATATCTAAATGAATCAATTAAATCAATAACTTTATTTTGTTTTGCTTCACTAACATCATAAAGTAAATTATAATCATATTTATATAGATCTAGTTGTTTTCCTTCGCAATATTTATATACATAAAAAATACTTTGCGAATTTCAGAATTTCTCAATATATACTGGAAAATTTGGTATTTCAGATATAGATGCAATTATTGACTCATGCTCTCTCGCTTTCAGATTTTCACCGTTTAAAAAGTATTTTTTACTTTCTTTTATCACATATTTTTGGTTATCCTTTGTTGCTAATCATATATTAGAAAAGGAATCAAATGTTATTAAACCCATTAAGTTATAACCATTAATTATTTTAGAAATTGGTTTACTGTAAAATAAATCTTTGATATCAGCAGGTTTATACATTTTTACAATTTTTTTATATTCATTTTCATCTTTTTTACTAATACTGCCATATCGATAATGAATAATACTCTTTTTATATTGCTTATCTGAATATGTTAAAGGTGCTTTAAATTCCTTTAAAATTGGATATAAATTAATAATTATTTCTTTTGCTTCTTTTGCACTTGTAGGATAAATAGTAATAAATTTACCAGTCAAATTGTTTAATTGTTTTTCAAATAAACTCTGATATAAAACCTTGTAATTTTGGATATATTTAAAACTTATGTTATGAATCTTACAAAATGTAACTACTCGTTGCAGAATATCATTATAAGATTTTATATCAGTTGAAATATGTATTTTTCAACCTTTATCAGGCAGTTTTGCTTTACGATATTTATAATATGCAAAAGTTTCATCATTACAAATATCACATCTGTTATCAAATTTATCATAAAATCTTTTTATTTTAATCAAAGTACTAATTTTGACCCCTTATTTTATAAATCAATATGATAAATTTATCATCTAGGAAATATTGGACAGATGATTGTAATAATTCTTTTTGATTCTAATGTAGCAACTTCAGATGAAGATTCAGCAAGTAAAATCTTTTCCATAGTATGTGGCTGTACTAAATCAAAGTTAAAGAGTTCCATTTTTTTAATCCCCTTTCATTTTATAAGTTATATAAAATTACAATATTAAGGTTTTAAATATTGTAATGAAATTTAATACAAAAGTATTACAATAAAACTTATAGTTTTAATTCAAATTTTCATATAACTCAGATGTATTATATCACATACTATCTTTATAGTTAAATACATTTTGAAATTTATTTAGCAATGTTTGCTAGTAGTTTTAAACCTCAGTATAATAATGTAAAAAATAAAATGATTGAAAGCACAATAAGCACAACAAGCAAAATAAATGAAACAATTGCTATTATCGGAATAATCATTATAGAAAACATTGATAAACTTTGTATCGGTTTTCAAGGTCCATAGAACTTATGATTTTCAAACATTGATGCAGCCATTAAAATATGAGATGCAAACATAAAAAAATGCTGATGCAATCATTAATGTATATAATAATCCGATTAAAAATTGGACAAAGCCTGTAATAAACGGAAATCATACAGAAAAGTTTTTTATTACATCAATTACAAACCAATAAAAATCATATAACGATCAAATACTGACAATTAAGAAAAATACCATCAGTATACAGGAAAATAAAATTCATATCCAACCATTTTCTTTGATATTATTTCCTAAATATATAATATAAATAACTATAAATGCCGTTTCAGCTGCAATATAGATAGCAATTAAAGTCAGTAAACTTACCTTATATGAAAATAACCATATTGTAGGATTCGGGATGATTCTTAACGCATTAAGTATGCTAATAACTAAGAAAACAATATTTATTATTGGTAAATAAACAAAAATTTCTATTGATTCAATTTTTTCTGTTGAGCCTTTTCAACTTTGTATATCAAAAAGGTTTTACAGAAACCCTCATAAATATTTAAAAGGTTCTGTAATTACCAATAATAAAATTTCCATAAAACAATTTTATTAAATTTACACAAACCATATAAATTTGATTCAAAAAAGTAGCATTTGCTACTTATTTGAATTCATTAATTTTTGTAAATCATCTCAGGCTTTTTGTAATTCAGTAAGTTTTGCTGTTTTGCTCATTCCATATACTTTATATGCCTTTGCATAAATTTCAGTTCCTTTAGTTAAAGTATATTCACGATCAGCAAATTTTCTTAGCAATCTTCTGACTTTTTTACTAATATCACTGCGTTCTTTGATCAAAGCATCTGCTGTGTTAGTCTTAAACTTATAAGTTTTTGACATACTTCCATCTTCAGATGTTACAACAACTGTTAGGGTTTCATCTTGATAAGATGTAAAAATATTAGCATTATTTGTTGCAGAAAATGTTAATAAGTTAAGACTTTGATCAACTGCTAATGTATAATCAGTAATTTCTGGATGTTCATTAAATCCTGGATAATTATTGTTTGCATATTTTACATTTAATGTAAAGGTGCTTTCTTTTGTTACATTTGTATCAGGTGATAACGCTTGCAGTTCTTTAATAACTACTGCATCTGATCCATTCGGTAAAGTAAATTTTATTCTTACTGCATATGCATCAACTGGTTTAGCAAAGATTAACTCAGTATAATCATTTGGTTTAATAGTAGGGTTTTGGTTTTGTAAGGTGATGTGGGTTCAGGTACCAGTTTTTAAGTTTGTTGCAGTTGATGAATTATCATTCAGATTAGATAATTGAGTTTTTGTAGAATCGGTTAATCCTGTGACTGCTGATGATAAATATTCGACACCAACAGTTGTAGGAATACCTACTTTCTTAGCATCATCAGCTGCTGCAAATCACACTTTAACTCGATCTATTTTAACTGATGCTGATGTGGTTGAACCAAAAGCTATACCAACATAATTTTCATTTACTTTTGCTGGTGTATCTTGTGTTTGTTTTACAGTTTCTCCATCTTGTGGTTCTGCAACAGTTGATACTTCCATTGATTGAGTCTTAGGTTCTGAAACTGATGAACCTTCAGCACTACTATCTGGTGAAGCTTTCTGTGTTTCACTTTTCAAAGACTCTTCAGTTGTTTGTCCTTCATTAGGTTTCACCGGAGAAGCAGAACCACCTTCTCCTGTTGCTCCTGAATTTTCTTGTGTATTTTTACTTTCTTCTTGATTTTTATTTTGTGCAGTTACATTATGATTATTGCTTCAAATAGGAGTTGTTGTTGATGCATCAGCAGTTCCATCATTTAATGAATCTACATTATATGTTACAGTAGTAGAATTGTCACTTGATGTACTTGCACTCATAGTAGATGAAGCAAATGCAGCAGGGAATAAGTCGGAACTTCCTGATGTTTTTTGTGAAACAACAGTTGTTTTTGTGGTAGCAGTTCTCGGAACTTTACGTACAAATAATTTTGCTGTTAAATTTATTCCTGTAACTGTTGCTGTTTTTTCAACAATATGATCAGAATTTAATTCATCATCTGTTAAATTTTCAAATGTAACAGATTTAGTATATGAATTACCTAAATCATCATAAACAGTAACTGATGTAGGTAAGGTAGGAGCATATCCAGATAATGTTGCAATATGTGTATCTGCAACTTTGACCAAATCATGTACGGAAACAGCAGCAGTTACATCACGAGTAAATCCACGATATGATGCAGTTCCTTTATATGTATAAAAACCTACTTTATCTGCTTTTTCTGGAACATTATCTCATGTTACATCAATTCATCTAGGATATTTATCACCTGGATAAATTGCTTCGATGTATTTAGGTAATGTTATATTATCACCTTTTAAAACATCAATAGTCTGTGTCTTAGCAACGGATAAATTATCCATATAAAAAGCATTTGAACCAGGTGTTTCATTAACATTAATATTTACTGGTGCAGATGTATAATCAACTCCTTGGTATTTTACTTTTAATACCACAGGTTGACTAATGGTAAAGTGTCTACCGATAAAGTGTCCATCCTGATAATCAAAGAAAATATTAGTTAAATTTGAATTAACTAATTCAAATTTAAATCCATCCTTATCTAATCACTCAGGTGTTATTTTACTTCCATCTTCTAAAACTAATGAAACATCAACTGCTTGTGCTTGTCCGATGGTAATATCCGAAACCGAGAACGCTACAGTTTTTAATTTATTAATTAATTTATGAGTATATGTATATGTTTTTGTAACTCCAGTTTCCGATCATACAAAAGCATAATATTTTTTAGTAAACTTATCGATTTGAATGCTAAAAGTTTGCATTCTAGCTCTTGATGGATTTGGTAGGTTAAAATCTACTTCTGTTGGGAATCCATCTGTAAAACTACTACTTCCTTGATAATCTAATTTATCAGCAGCAAATGATGTTGATGTATCAGATGTAACTCCATTCCCTTTTACAACTATCGATTCTAATGAATCGCTGGCATCCTTTGCTCGATGTCCGGTAGTTTTTGTGGCTCCATAAACAAATACTTCAAGTAATCCAAATACATATGATTTTGTCGGTACATCTGTTCTTGGATAATTGACATAATCAAAACGAACATATCTAGCATATACTTTTTCAAAAGTAATTTTATAATTATTAGGATTGTTTTCATTAGTAACTCCGACAGTAGAAGAATTTACTAATATAAAATCGGAAGATTTTGATTGATTAAATACCCGATGGAAATTAACTCCGTCTTCTGAAGTTGAAATATATAGACTTTTCGGCCCATTTGTTCCAGTATTATAATCAGCAAACATAAATAACTTAACACCACCTATATCTTGCGCAGTCTTTAAATCTATTGTAATTTGACCTGTCTGAGCATTCGCTTGACGATTACCTACTCAGTTATTAGAATTATTATTTCTGTTATTTCAAGTTCCATCAACTATTTTTTCTATACCAGTTTGTGCTGGGACAGCCGTTGCAGTTGCATGATTAGGATCAGATGAGGTTGTATCTACAATATTTTGTGTTCCTGTAGTGTAATTACTATCAACAACCTTTAAATAAGCAGTAACTTCTTTATCAGCATAAGCATTTAAATGTCCTTTGATTTGAATATCACTTGATGTTCCGTTTGCAGTTGAAACATTAGTTGTAGAATTTCAAGTTACAGCTTCTGGTTTACTATCATATTTAGAAAACACATTTACTGTTGCAGGCAAACTAATTGAATCATTTTCATAGACTGTTATATAAGGACTTTCAACTTGATATGCATTTTCAAAGGTATATACTTCATATTCTTTTACAAATGATTTACCATCAACTGTCGCAGTTATTTGGTAGACTGCGGCTCTGGTTTTATCAACCTTAGCACTATCTCATGTAACATCAACTTCCTTTTTACTTCCATCACTATAAATAGCATTAACTTTAGAAGGTAAAACAAGTTCTTTGTTTATTTCACTATGTAAATTATTTGCATCTATATCTAAAATACTTGCAGGTTGTTTAGAAGTTTGTTCTTCATCTAAATCATCTGTATCACTAGGATTTTGTTCATTAGCATTACCAGGGGGTGTGGTTTGGTTTTCACTACCATTACCAGGTTTTGTTTCAACATTTCCTTCGCCGCTACCTGAATTTTGTCCACCATTTTCTGGTGGTGTAGTTTGTGAACCTGTCCCTGAACCATCACCTGGTTTATCACCGCTTTCGTTAGAACCACCTGGATTTTGTGTTTGTGAACCCTCCCCTTGTCCTGGTTTAGTTTGTTCTCCAGGATTTGTTGTTCCACCATCACTTGGTTTGCTTCCTTCGTCAGGCGGGGTTTGATCTCCTGGTTTGGGTTGTTCACCTGGTGTTTTTCCTTCTTCAGGTGTTTTAGGTTTAGTAGTTGAACTTTGACTTCCACAACTAGCTGCTATCGCTGTGGTAGAAGCAGATATAAATAAAAGCGATGTAAGTAATTTATTCTTTTTTCTCATAATTATTCCTTTTACATTATTTGAATATTTATAAAATTTTATTTTCTAGTAAATTTGTTTTATTACAAAAAAAATGTTTTTGAAAATAAAACACTTTCTATTTTATTTAAATTTTTGAATTGTTTTTTTTTTTTTTGTTTTTAGCTAATTTTAAAATATAAAAATGCAAAATTTTCTTTATTTTTCATTTTCCTACTTTTTAACAGTAAATATAGATATAATATATCAACAAAAATATACAAAAACATCGCATTGTTTACAATGCGATGTAAATATTAATAATTAATCTTGTTTCATTAATGTTTCTAATTGATTTCAAGCTTTTTCTAAATCAGTAACTGATGCTGTTTTAGTCATGCCTCAAACCTTATACGCTTGTGCATATACTGCACTTCCTTTGGTAAGGGTGTAGTTTTTGCTAATAAAGTTGTTTAGTAAGTATCAAACTTTATCAACTACTTTTGATCTTCGTTCTGCTAGTGCATCAGCAGATGTAGTTTTAAATACAAATGTTTTAAAATTACTTGCATCTTCTGATGAAACAGTAACTATTAAAGTTTCATCTTGTAAGGTTGTAAAGATATTAGCATTATTTGTAGCAGAAATATGTAATTTATCCAAACTTTGATCTGGTCCTAAAGTATAAGTTGTAATATCTGCTTTTTCATTAAATCCTGGATAGTTATTTTGATCATATTTTACAGTTGTTTCAAAACTACTTTGTTTTGAAACATTTGTATTTGGAGCAAGAACTTGAAACTCTTTAATTTGCACTGAATTTTTATTGGTTGGGATGCTAAATTTAATTCTTACTGCATATGCATCAACTGGTTTAGCAAAGATTAACTCAGTATAATCATTTGATTTAATAGTAGTGCTTTGGTTTTTCAAGGTTATGTGGGTTCAGGTACCAGTTTTTAAGTTTGTTGCAGTTGATGAACTATCATTTAGATTAGATAATTGAGTTTTTGTAGAATCGGTTAATCCAGTGACTGCTGATGATAAATATTCCACACTAACAGTTGTAGGAATACCTACTTTCTTAGCATCATCAGCTGCTGCAAATCATACTTTAACTCGATCTATTTTAACAGACTTAGATGTAGAATCCCCAAAAGCAACTCCAACATAGTTATCATTAGCAGTATTTATTGTATCTGTATGTGTTTCGCTTTGCTTTACTGTTTTAGATTCTTCTGCTTTCGCAACAGATGCTACTGTTGAACCGCTTGAATTTCCAACTTGTTGTTTTCCTTCTTGATTATCTGTAGTGTCAGATACTGTTTGTGATGCTGTATGTTCTGTATTGGACTTACCAGAACCAGAATCTGAACTCCCTGCAGAACTAGCAGCTTGTGTTTTTGGTGTGCTTTCTGCTTCAGTATATTTATTACTTCAAACAGGAGTTGTCGTATTTGTTGCAGCAGTTCCATCATTTAATGAATCTACAGAATATGTGACAGCACTACTATCTTGTGATGTACTTGCAGTCATAGTAGATGAAGCAAATGCAGCAGGGAATAATGCAGAAGTTTGTTCTTGTGTAGTTGATGGTTTTTGAGAAACAACAGAAGCTGTGGTGTTTGCACTTCGAGCTACTTTGGCAACATATAATTTTGCTTTTAAGTTTGTTCCAGCAACACTTGCTTCTTTCATCACAACATCAGTTGAATTAAGTTCATCATCGGATAATGTAGGGAATATAACAGCCCTTGTATATGCTCTACCTAAATCATCAAATACAGTAACAGTATTAGGTAAATCAGGTGCGTATCCACTTAAAGTTGAAATATGAATATCTGAAACACTTTTAATATCATGCACAGCTACAACTGCTGATACAGTTCTAGTTAAGTTTCGATATGTTGCGGTTCCACTATAAGTAAAGAATCCAACATTATTTGCTGTTGTTGGAACATTATTTCATGTTACATCAACATATCTAGCATATTTATCTCCTGGATAAATTGCTTCGATGTATTTAGGTAATGTTATATTATCACCTTTTAAAACATCTAAGGTTTGAGTTTTAGCAACTGCTAATTCATCCATTCTAAATGAGAAAGGAGAAGTAGGTGATTCTAAGACATTGATACTTACAGGTGCAGATGTATATGAAATTCCTTGATATGTTACTTTCATCACGACTTGTTGAGCATTAGTAAAGTGACGACCGATAAAATTACCACTTTGATAACTAAAGTATATATTTGGATTTTGATTATTTACTAAGTGAAATTCAATTCCATTTTTATCTAGGTCTTTTGGCTCTATCTTAGTGTTATCATTTGCGATTAAATTAAATATAACAGGTTGTGCTTGTCCAATGGTAATGTCTGGAACTGAGAAAGCAACAGTGGTAAGTTTTTTGGTATTGGTAAGTAATCTATGAGTATAAGTATATGTTTTAACTTGTCCTGTTTCTGATCAAACTAATGCATATCATTTTTTGGTATTTGCATCAATTTGGATGCTAAAGGTTTGCACCCTTGCACGACTTGGTTGTGGTAAGTTAAAATCTACTTCGGTTGGGAAATTATCACTAGGACTACTGGTTCCGTTATAATCAAGTTTGTCAGGTGAAAATAATGTGGATGTATCTGTTGTTATACCATGTCCATTAACAACAATAGAATCAAGTGAGTTACTACTATCCTTTTCTCTGTGTCCTTGTGCTTTGGTAGCACCATATACAAACACTTCTCTTAAACCAAAAACATAATTATGGGTATCATCGCGTGGATAGTTTTCATAATCAAAACGAATATATTGTGCATTAACTTTTTCAAAAGTTATTACATAGTTGTTGCTATTATTAGCATCTTGTATATTAGCAGATGTATTTAATGCGAAGTTATCACTTTTACTTTGATTAAATACCCGATGGAATGTTTGTCCATCTTCTGATGTGGAAATATATAAGTATTTTGGTCCGTTATTACCTGTATTAAAATCAGCAAACATAAATAACTTAACACCTGCAATATCTTGTTTGGTTTTTAAATCAATTGTTATTTGTCCTGTCTTAGCATCTGCTTGACGATCTCCTGCATAGTTGGTAAATCTATTTTCACTACTATTTCAAGTTCCATCAACTATATTGGTAATAGCATCGCCAGAACCAGTTTTAGCAGGTTTAACAGTCGCTGTTGCATGATTGACATCAGATGCATTAGTATCTACAATGTTAGTAGATGTATTAGTTGTATAGTTATTATCTACAACTTTTAAGTATGCTGTTACGGGTCTATTAGTATAGTCTTTTAGATGTCCTTGGATTGTGATATCTTGCTGTGTACCTTTTGCTGTTGAAACTGATGAATGCTCATTTCATACAACAGGTTCATTAAATGTACCAAATTTAGAGATGACTTTAACTGTTTCAGGTAAGGTTACTTTATCATTCTCATATACTGTAATATAAGGATTTTCTATCTGAAAAGCACTTTCATTATATACTTCATATTCTTTTACAAATTGCTTACCTGCAACTGTTCCAGTAATTTGATAAACAGCAGGAGTTTCCTTTTTAATTTTTGATATTTCTCATGAAACAGGAACTTCCTTAGTTGTTCCATCACTATAGTATGCTTGCACTGTATATGGTAATGAAAGTTCTTTGTTCACTTGACTGTATAAATTGTTTGCATCGATTGCTACAACACTAGCAGCTTCTTTTTTAGGAACAACTGGTTCCTGTGTTCGATTTGTTCCTGAACCATCTGGGTTTCCTGAGCCAGACTTTGTTCCGTCTTCTGGTGTTGTAGTACCTGTCCCTGAACCATCACTAGGTTTATTACCTCTTTCGCCAGAACCACCTGGATTTTGTGTTTGTGAACCATTTCCTTGTCCTGGTTTAGTTTCTTCTCCAGGATTGGTTGTTTCACCACCTGGTTTTGGTGTTCCATCGCTAGGTTTGCTTCCTTCATCAGGTGGGATTTGATTACCTGGTTTAGTTTGCTCACTTGGTGGTGTTTCTTTTCCTGGTGTTTCCGGTTTAGCAGCAGGTGTTTGACTGCCACAACTTACTGCTATCGCTGTTGTAGAAGCAGATATAAATAAAAGAGATGTAAGTAATTTATTTCTTTTTCTCATTTTTCCCTTTCTTATTATAAAGTTAGATGATTTATCAAATCATCTAAATATACTATTTACTAGAAAATATGTTTTATATTTAAAATAATCAAATAAAACACTTTTAATTTTATTTAAATTTTTGAATTGTTTTTTTTTTTTTTTTGTTTTTAGGTAATTTTAAAAGATAAAACTGCAAAATTTTCTTTATTTTTCATTATTAGGTTGTTTAAATATACATAAAATTTATATTTATTTATATTATACTCAACAACAATAGAGATAATTTCAATATAAAGAAACGAAAATATTTAAATGTTAGTGGTTTAGTAAACTATTTTATTTGTGATTAAGGCTACATTTTTTCGGCCGCACCAACTCACTAAAAGAAACGATCAAATTCTTTTTCCTAATACCTTATATTTGGTATTTAAGAGAAAGATTATATTTTTCTTGGTTTTTTACAAAACTATGATATTATTATTAAGAACCTTGTTTAAGACAAGAATGAAAGACTTATAAGTCTTACTGCTTGAGATAACCCTCCTTTCACATAATAATTCAGAGACATAAGTCTCTTTTTTTACCTTTTTACACTCTCATATCAAAATCATATATAATTAGAAAGATACTTATGGATACTATATACTTAAACACTTTATTAAAGAATTTTCCTTTATTTTCAAAAGAAGAAGGTATTATAACAATCAGAATCAAGAATGCTATTATTAAAATAGATTTAAATAATCAAAAATGATGTATAGAAAACTTTAAAAACTTTGGTCACCAAAGGATTTTTGATTTAAGCAAAAATGAAAATTGATCAGTTTTAATGTTAGTTGCTTCACTGTTAGAAAAAGGTTATAAAAAATCACAAATATATTTAGAAAAAAGTTGAAAACTTGGACACAATACATCCGGTTTTGCAGATGTAGTTGTATTAAAAGATGCAAAACCTTATTATATTTTTGAAGTTAAAGATATAAACTCAATCCATAAATATATCAATCATAAATCTGCTAAGCATACTATGCAAATATTTAGTTATCTTTTTCAAGATAAAAACATCAAGGTTGGCAGTTACTACACCTATAACTTTATAAATCAAAGTCACCAATTTTTTAATATTTTTATAAACGATATTTTAACAAAAGCAGAATCAACTGAATCAATGTATGAAATATGAAACAAACAATGAGATATAAGTAATTTTGTTTTCAATAACAATCTCTTTGAAGCAGAATTTCAAGTAATTAAATATCATCAATTAAAAAAAATAGATTCTGATGCGATGAAACTTATTTTTAACCAGTTTTTAAGCATTCTTAGACAAAATAGTGTTTCTGATAAATCTAATGCATTTGATAAGATGATTAATATTTTTATTACAAAAGTATATGATGAAATTTTAGAAGATAGTAATTTTGAAATAGATGGACAAAAAATTAATGGGATGCAATTTCAATTCATCAATAATATTGATAATGATTTAAGTTTTCTTAAAAGATTAAATGATTTATACAAAAATGGTATGAATTATTGTATGAAAAAACAAATTATTGACTACTCTGATTCGGAAATTGAATCAATCATTGAAAATAATGATAATAAACAAAAACTCCGTCAAGTTATAGATGATTTGCGATTAAAGAAAAATAATGCTTTTTCCTTCATTGAAGTTTTTGATGATAAAACATTTATCGAAAACAACGGTGTTTTAAAAGAAATGGTTTTATTACTGCAATCATATAAATTTAAATACAACAACAAACACCAATTTTTAGGGGACTTTTTCGAAGAACTTCTTAACACATCTTGAAAACAAGAATCTGGACAATTCTTTACTCCAATGCCGATAGTAGAATTTATGGTTAACTCCCTACCTATTGAAACAATTATTAAATCTAAGTTAGAACAAAGAAATATAGATTTTATTCCTAAAATGATTGATTACGCTAGTGGAAGTGGACACTTTTTGGTTTCGTATATGGATTATATCGAAAATGTTATCCAAAAACTTCAACCAAATTATACATCTGCTATAAATAAACTGATTCAAAGTTATCAAGTTAACCCGTTTAGTTGAGCAAATGAGCATGTTATTGGGATAGAAAAAGATTATCGATTGGCAAAGACATCTAAAATATCTACATTTTTAAATGGGGATGGTGAAGCACAAATTATTAATGCGGATGGAATTAATAAATTTAATTCTATTGAATTTATTAATAGTCCTTTATACACCGAGAAAACTTTCAATCCTATTTTTGATTTTGTTATCGCAAATCCTCCTTTTTCTGTTGCCGGTTTTTTAAAAAATGTTTTAAAAAACAATGTATCTAGTGAAGATTTTAGTTTACTGAAAACCTTGGATGCTAAAAGTAGTGAAATAGAAGTATTATTCATTGAAAGAACTTATCAGTTGCTTAAAGATGATGCTTATGCAGCTATAATTCTACCTAGATCTTTTTTAACAGCCGCACAATATGCAACAGCACGCGAATTTGTTTTAACACACTTTAAGATTAGAGCAATTTTTGAATCAGCTGATATAACTTTTAGTGGTACTACAACATCTCCAATTATCTTGTTTATGCAAAAACAAGAAAAGGTAGAGTTAAATTATAATATATTAGTTATTAACTCGCCTAAAACTTTGTTTGGTAGCAATAATGCCGAAAAAGAATTTTTAGGTTATGAATTTAGCACTAATCGAAATAAACTAGGAATAACCCTACTAAATGATAATTTAAAGCAAAATTATGCTCCAATTGTTAAAGAATTTCTTACCAGAAATACTACAAGTAAGTTAAATAAGTTTACTTTTATTAAAAATATTAATCAGATGTTGTTGTTAGATAAAGATCAAAAACGTATTATTTATCCAAGATTTAACAAACCGAAAACTGGTTATATCAGTATCAACGATATCGCTGATGCAATTAATCCTGTTTATGATAAAAATGTAAATTATAAATACTTAGAAATATCAGATATCCAAAATGGTAAAATTAAACATAAAAATAATAAAAATAAAAAATCATCAAAAGTTGCTTTAAAAGGTGATATTGTCTTTTCAAGCCTACCGAATGCTAAAAAAATAGCTATCGCAGATGATAATTATTTTGTGTCCGCTGCTATATATGTAATAAGAATTACAGATAAGAAAATCAGAGATAATTTTTATAACTATATTTATAATAATACTAACAATATTATCTATGATATGAATGTTTTATTAGATGGTTTCAAAATTACATATGCAAAAATCAGTGAGTATAATTTCAAAAATAATGTATTTATGCAAAAGGATTTGATTTTTAAGAAGTAGGATCGGTTTGTCAACACTATAATTAGTATATAGAATAAAATATAGCACCATTGGTGCTATATTTTATGCTTTATTATTTTTCTTTTTCTTTAAATATCAACCAAATGAAAGTAGAGTTATAAGTGCGATTACAGAAGAAACTACTGCTGCTATTATTGCGGCTGTTGTTTTTGATTTGCTATTCCTAGAATTTGTAGGTGTTTTAGTTTCTGTATTAGTTGTTGTGCTTTCATTTGTTTTTGGTTTATCTTGTTTTGATTGATCGTTTGCTTTTGTTTGAGGGTTTTGCTCTGTGTTTGCTTGTTGGTTATTTGGATTTTTTGTTTCTTCTTGTGGTTGTGGAGTTTGTTTTTGCTCAGAAGTTATTTGTGAATCTGTTGGTTTTGATTGAGTCGGTTTATTTTTTTGATCAAGTTTTACTTCTACTTCGTTTTTTAAAGCAGTAAGTGCTTTGGTATTATTATTTTCTGGTTTATCTAATTTTGCTTGATATGTTGGTTTGTCTGCTTCTGAAAGCTTATTAATTAATGTTTGAACTTCTGCTTTTAAATCAGCTAAATCTTTCGCTGTCTTTTCATTAGCAAGTTGATCATTAACTGCTTTTTCCGCGATATTCAACTCTTGCAGATTAGTAGAATCATTAACTTGTTTGGTTAGCTTAGTTTTTGCATCAGTATTTGTTATTGTTGCTGCTAATGAAGCAATTTTAGGTTTTTTAGCATCAAAATCTCTTTTATCAATTTCAGCATCTTGTTTATTTTGTTCATCTAATGCTTTTTGAACTTTAACTTTTACTTCGTTTACTTTTGAAGCATCTGTTGCAACACGTAATTCTTCTTGCAATTGAGATTTATTATTTTGGTCTTTAATTTGATCTATTAATTTCTGTGTATCTACAATTGCATTAATAAATATTGATAGTGCTTTATAAGTTCTTACAGAATCTGGCACATGATCTGAATCTTTTCCTTGAAGAAATTCAATTAAATGTGCTTTTCTCTGATCTACATCAGAAAGTTTTCTTAAATCCATTACAACTGCAAATCTAAATTTTTCTAGCAATTGATTACCGATACCAATTGCTTTTTTAAGTTTTTCCTCTGAACCCTCAGCATCGCGAATAATTTGTCTAAATTTAGTAGTTCCAATTCCATTAACCCCATCTTCTTGACTAATAAACAATGTTTTTGTTCATAAATCATATGCATCAGCTATTAATTTACCAACAAAAGTTTTTGCTGCTTTAACAGTATCTACTGCCCTTGATAAATCAATAACATTATTTGTTAATGCCTTAGAAAATTCGGTTGAAACTGTATCAAATGATTCTTTTTTCTGTGGATTTGAATCAACTAACATTTTATCTAAATCAAATTTATTTTTATACTGAATAACTAATTCGGAATTTAACTCTGAATTTAATTGTGTTAATATACCTTGTTTAGTATTATCAGATTCGTTTGTTGGATTACCATATAGAAAATAATTAACCAATTGAGCACTAGTCATTGTTGCTTTATTTTTTTGATAATATTCTTTAAATGTGTCCCTGGTTTTTTGAACGGTTAATTTTTCAATTAAATCTGGAATCAGACTTTGATCTGCATCCACTGCTTTATTTTTCGCTTCAAATAATTTTGTTTTCAACTCTTGTAATTTTTTAAGTTTATCTGTATTTGATGTGGCTTTTTTGGCTTCTTCAAGTTCATTATCAAATTTAGTTGATTGATCACTTGTTAAAGCTCCAACGGTTGCTTTTAAGGTAGCGATATCTGCTGCATTAGCATCTTCTAAAACTTTAATTATTTTTTCAGTTGTGGTATCTTCAACAATGCTTGATTCAACTGTTTTAAGGTTTGCATAGATAGTATTAATATCAGCTATTTCTTTATCACCATCTTTGGTTACATTATTGAAATTAGTTTGTTTTTGCTTTTGTGCTTCATTAATTATATCTTGAATGCTCTTTACATAACCTAATTCAACCTCGTTAATTGCTTTTCTTTTTGCAACAGCATTATTTGCAGTTTGTGCCTTAGTTAATAATTGTAAAAATTTAGCACGATTATCGATTTGGTCAAATTTAAAATTCTTGAGTTCATCTTCATTTTTGTCTTTTTGTACTTTTTCTATTGTTTCACTATATTCTTTTGCTTTTGTCGCAATTTTCTCAAGTATATCAGTAACAGACTTACTAATATCTGCAGAAGTTGCATCGGTTTTATCTAAAATAGGTGAAATTATTTCATTAAATGCTTTTAAAAGTTCTTGCTTTTTAGCATCATCAGCGATTTTATTTATTTCATCTAATGCGGCCTTTTTAATATTTAAAGTAGATATATATAATTCAAAAAGTCATTTAATTTGATCTAATTTTAATAATGAATCATTTACAGAAGCATTCAATAAATCAATGAATGCACTTTTAACATTTGATGGAACTTCTGTATTTTTATTTAATAAATCAACTTCTTGCTTAACAAAGTCTTGTTTTTTTAGTGTTGCATTAACTTGTTCTTCAAGCAGATTAATATCATAAAGTGTTTTATTTTCATCGCTTATTATTTGACTTAAATTATCAGAATATGTTTTTTGCACCGTATTGCTTGAATCTATTTTAGCAATCAACGCTTTTAATTCAGCAACTTTATTACGGAACATTTTAACAGATTTGATAAATGATTCTTTTTGAAGTTCTGGATTTTCATTCATTATTGAATCATATTGAATCTGAGTAACCCTTTGATCTAAATAGTTTCCGTTAAATAAACGTTTATTTTCTATAGTAATGATTTTTTCACCTGCTTGGTCAAATTTAACTTTAAAATTATCTAATCTTTGTGAAATAGCAAGTGTATGTGTATTAACTCACAATAAATCAAGTGCTTTATCAAGATCATTTTTTACTTTATCTAACTCTGCTTGTGTTTTTGCATTTTTAATTTGATTATCAAACTTATCTAAATCTTCTGACTGTTTAGTTAATTGAATTAATGAATCCTTTTGAGCATCTAAAAGTAACTGACCTCTTTGATTTTCATCTGTATTCTCAGTTTTTAATTTACCTAATACTTTTGTTTTTAGACTTTCAAGTTTATCATTTACATTTGCATCAGGGTTATCTGATAGTGCAGTGTCTAATGAGATTTTAATAGCATTTAACTCTTTTTGTAATTGTGGCTGAGAATCTGCATTTGCTTCTTTTTTATCTTTTACAAGTGATATTAATCTTTGTAAATAATCTATAGTTTCAAAATTCTTTTGATAATCTGATCTAACCTTTAATAATTGAAGTTGCTTAACTAAACTATTCGGTTTATCTGAATCATCAATAGATGCAGCATATGCTTCATTTTGTTTAAAGCGATCATCATTTATTTTCGCTTCATCTGTTTGTTGTTTTTGAACTTTTCATAATAAATTTTGATATTCATCTAAATAAAAAGTTTTTTTAATTTCATCAATGAAGTTAGATTTTGCAACCTTGTTAAATAACGATTCAATCGCATCAGAAACTTTGATTAATGATCATGCTTTTTCAAAAAGAATTGACATCTTGTTAGCATCCATTTCGCTTGGGTTTGCTTTCTTATTAACCGTATTTAAACTACGTAAGTCGTCTAACAATTCATTGCTTTTATAGTCAAAATAAGATGTTTTTGAAAATCTCTTGGTATTTACAGTATTTTTAATAGCATTGATATCTTTTAAATATTGTTCTTTTCTTTCTACCGGCGCAACAGGAACAACATCAATTGGTTTTTCTTGTTTAGGTGGTTTGGGATTTATTTCAGTTTCCTTTGCTTTCTCTTCTGAAGTTAGTTCAGATGATCTAGGTGCATACACAGCAGCAATAACTGCAGCAGTAACTGCAGATGCAAAAACTGCTGAAGAAACTAAAAACATTGCTAATTTATTTTTCTTTTTCTTGTCTTTCATAAGGTCCTCCATATATATATATATATATGATTGTATTAATATTAATTTTTTAAATGTAGAATAATTGTATCAAATTTTGAGAATTTCCTGTGTTATTTTTTTAAATAAAAATGAAATTATTTTCTTACTTCTCGTACACAAAGTGATAAAATATTAAAAAAGGTGGCAGAGTGAATCTTGCTTGGATTTAATGCACACCTACTTACGGTTGGAACACCGTCTGAGTTATCGTATTAACAAAAGTAGGTGGTTGAAACTGTTTTTAATTACTTTAACGGATAACACAAGTTTGCCTGTGTGTTTGTTGACAACTGTGGTGGTTGCAATCAAACGTTACCAAACATAGGTTTTCGGTTGATCGCTATGTGAATAGCAGTATAAAAACTCCGTGTGTTAGTAGCACCCAGAATCCGAAAAGAGTATATTGACCAAAGTCAAGGTGCTTGGTGAAAACCCAGTATTTAAAATGAACCTTAGCTAAGTTCATGCTGTGCCAGAATAAAAGTGATTATCTGCAGCTCGGGAGTGTCGGACAACACTCTCCCTTTTTTATATTTTGATTCATAAATGATAAAGTTTTTGTGGAAATATAACTTTATTTTCCCGTTACATAGTTATTTTTGAAAATACAATAAATTTCTTTTTTATTAAAAAAGAATAAAATTATATCAATATGACTTCTTTAGATAATACTAATTCAAATGATAATAATTGCTGTGAGTTTCACATAAATAAAGCATTAGATGAGCATAAAGTTGCTAATATAGTAGACAAAAAATTAAACAATAATATCGATTTAGAAAACATTGAAAATAACACACATCATCTTAAATACAAGATGGGTGTATATCTTTTAAATTCTAAAGATCATGGATTAAATTTTAAAAGATTGTTCAAAAGATACTGAAATAAGATAATCTTTATATTTATTGCTTCTTTATTGTTTAATGCAGGAATTCAAATCTTCTTAAAACGAGCAGAAACTATCCCTTCAGGTGTAACTGGAATACCTACATTAATTCAATATGCAGTACCTGCTGTAGAACCTTATTTTGCTTTGTTATATTTAGCATTCAATATCCCTTTATTTTTAATTTTTGGATGAAAGATTAAAAAAAGTTTTATCTTTTTAACCCTAACGTTTATGTTATTTCAGATATTAACTAACCTTTTCTTTACTACCCCTGTAATATCTGTCGGCTTACAGGAATTTATTACATTTACTGAAAGAAATGAACCTACAAGCAACTGAAGTAATATCGTTTATTCTTTTATTGGTGCATTATTTATTGCTTTAGGTATCTCGATTTCTTGAAGATCGGGTGGATCGACCGGTGGAACTGATATTATTGCTTATTATTTTTCGGTTAAATCAAAGAAAAATGTAGGCCATGTGTTATCAATTATCGGAGTTGCTACTGCTATTACATTTTTAATCATCTTTGCTTTTTTAAAACCTAACTATTTATATCCCAATCCATTAGATAACGAAGGGAGGGTTATTACAAATATTGCAAATATGCCTGTATACAAGGATAATGCATTTATAAATGGTAGTTGAGATATAAATAAACTCAAAGAAATTTTTAACAATAAAAATAGTGTTAATGGGAGTGGTCCACATCGAATTTATTTTGGTATCCGTGAATTAACAACATTTTTATATATTTTAATTGTTAATGTTTTTATTGATATTCTTTATCCAAAATATAAAAAAGTTGATGTCACTATTATCAGTTGTAATCCTGAAAAAGTATTAGCTTACTTTCGTCTAATAAACTACTGACATTCATATCGAATTGAATCTTATAAATCAGGATATACAGGTAAACAAGCAACAAAAATTTCAACAGTTATGCTTATTTTAGAAACACCTAACATAATTTCTGATTTAAAATTAATTGATCCAAACATTTGAATATCAATTTCAAGGGTAAAACAAGTTGTCGGAAACTTTAATACCGAATTTGTCGAACATTAAAATTAGTGCAATTTTAGTGCTAATTTTATTTTTATTAATAATAAAAGTGGAGGTATAAATGAGACTTAATCAACTACAAGAAATTAAAGGAAGACAACTTAACAAGATTAAACCAGGTTTTGCTTTTTTAAGTTTACTCACTGGTATTCCTTTGTTAGCTTCATCACTTGCTTCAATAGTTGGTTTGTTTAGAACAGCATTTTCAGCAAATGGTGAAATAAAAGATAAAACAACAACTTACAAATGAAGTCATAATGAGAAAAGTTCAACAACAAATTCTAAAACAAACTATATTATCTTTTAATTTGGATATAAACTCTTTTTGGTATAATAAATTAGTTACCATGAGTAACCGTTCTGAAAAGGTTTAAGTAGCATAGCTCACCTCAAAGACGAGCCACTTTTTGGAGGATTGCATGTTAGCAATTATTGAAACAGGTGGAAAACAAATTTTAGTTAAAGAAGGACAAACCATTTTTATCGAAAAAATCGATGGAGAAGAGGGTAGTGAAGTAAAATTTGATAAGGTTTTACTTGTAGATACCAAGATTGGTACTCCTTATTTAAAAGATGCTTTTGTAACCGGAACAATTGAAAAACAAGGTAAAGCAAAGAAAATTATAGTATATCGTCACAATGCAAAATCAACACACAAAAGAAAGCTTGGACACCGTCAACCATATACACGTGTTAAGATAGTGTCTATTCAAGGATAATAAGAAATGGCAAAGACAAAAGCAGGTGGATCTACACGTAATGGTCGTGATTCACACTCAAAACGTTTAGGTGCTAAATTAGGTGACGGACAATTCGCTACTGCTGGATCAATTATTTATAGACAACGTGGAACCAAAATCCATGCAGGTAATAATGTGGGGCGTGGTGGCGATGATACTTTATTTACTTTAATTGATGGTTATATAAAATACGAAAGCAGAAGAAACAGAAAATTTGTTTCAGTATACCCTGAAAGAAAATTAAATTAACAAAAGAAGGGCATTCGCTCTTCTTTTAAATATTCAGTACCTTTGATATTGATCAAATCAGATTAGCACCCGATGCAATAAGTTGGTTATTACCATCATCAATATCAGAACCTGGAAAGCAAAATATTTCTTTGCCTAAGTTTAAAAATGCTGATATTAAATTATTTGACTTAGATTCTTTTTTTAGTGACAAGGATAACAAACATTTTGCTAGTGTTGCTGCAATAAAATTACTTTGTTTAAAGTATTTAATCTGTGGATGTGTATCAGGTGGATATTGACTTATAACAAGTTCATTATCTAAATTCATTCCACGATAATCATAACTATCAAGACCTTCCTTGGCTAAATGTATGATTTTACCTCCTTTAGATCGAAATAAATTTACAAATTCACTTTCGGTCTTTTTGTAATCATTGGTTATCAATACAACTTCTTTTACTAGTACATCAAGGTTTTTGTTTATTATGCTCCAATTATAAGTGTCTCAAAGTTCATTAATAATATAAAATTTTTCTTTTGCAGCAACTAAATCATAATTACCACGATAATAAATAGCAAAAACACATTCATTTATTTCATATAACTCCTTAGGATAGTTGTTTTCGATAATTGTTTTATATTCGATACCTAAATTTCTTAGGTTGTTTTTAATATTTTCTATTTCTTTATTAGGAATCTGACTACCATTTTGAATGTGTTTATAAATTTGATATTGGTCGCCTTTAAATTTTGTACTAAAATATAAAATTACATCTTTCATCATTTCTCCGTTTTTATTATTTATTTTTTTACAAAATAAACTGTAAATGAACCAAAAAAGGAAATGAATTTATATGACTACACATTATTTTATATTATTTTTGTATAAAAAGGTATATAATAATCATTAAATAAATAACATTATTATTTATGTTTAATCACCATTTATATTATTTATATAATTAATAGAAATAAAATAATGTTTGAAATAAAAACTAAATCAAAATTAAGAACGGAAACATAATGGATAAAACTTGTAATTCACCAAAACCAAGTGTTTTTAGTTTTTTTAAACTAAGAAGAAAAAACAGAACATCTGCAGAGCGTCCCAAAGATATAAAATCTTGAATTATTCATGGTTTTTCAGAGTTTTTTGGAACATTATTATTAACATTACTGCTTGCGGGTTTATCTACTAATATAACTGTTGTAAAAGGACAAGGTTCTCCTTTAACAATAGAAAACTTTTTATTACATCCAATTGTAGTCGGTTTTTATGTGGGGTTTATAGCCGTTGGTTTAGTTTTATTTATTTTCAACAGATGAAGTAGTGACCTAAATCCTGCTGTGTCAATGTATCGATATCTGTGTGGTAGTCAAACAGGTTGATATGTATCATATAAAATATTTATGCAAATGCTTGCAGCAATAGTTGCTGGTGCTATTATTTTTGCTGTTGGTAAAGCAACCGCAGCACATCATATTGGTTATTTATCTAATCAACCTTGAAATACAATAACTGCTACCAAAAAAGCATATTACTTTTTCCGTGGAGACTGAACACCTAATTATGCAATGCTAAGTGGTTCGATATGAATATTTTTTATTGAACTAATTATGACTGCAATCTTGCTTTTTCCTATTTTTTCGCCTAATATAAATGATAAATACCGTGATATCTTAATAATGTTTATTTTTTCTCTTACTGTATGAATGGGACTTTTAGCTGGTTCGGTAGCCATTAATCCATTTCGTGGTTTAGCACAACAATTACCTGTTCTTGCTTTTGAAAACAACATCGCTTCAGATGGATACTTACAAATTAAAAACACCTTGCAAGGCTATGATGTTATCAAAGATGCAACAAATTCTGTTTCTGCTGCAGTAGTATCTGTTTATCGAAATTCAGTAATTTCTGCAACAATTTCAATGATGTTAGGTGGTTTATTTGCTCCTGCATTCTATATGTTTATGCAAGGATTGACTGCTCGATGATTTAATCCTTGTGTGCTAAAAATTATTGGTTTTAAAAATAAAAAAGCAGAATGTATGGAAAAATGTGAAGAATCAAACCAAAATGGTAAAATTGAACATAAATAGTTCAATTTTTTAATCGGAGTAATATGGATTGAAAAACACACTTAATTTTAACCATCTTTTTTATTAGTTTTTTTACTTTACTTTTTATAACCCTTGTGATTTGATATTTGATATGAAAATACAAATACGATTACAAAAGCAATAAAAAAGGACATATATATGAACAAAAAATTTCGCAAGCAATCAAAAAAGCATTAGTTAAAAAGAGTTTTGAATATGTAAATGGTGGAATTTTTTATTATCAACAAAAAGCATTCGAAACAGATGGATATTTAATTTCTGATTCTTTTTTAGTCATATGCGAAATTAAGTTATATCAAGGAGAAATAGTAGGTTTATGAACTGATGATAAACTTAAAATATATAACAAAAATCACAAAAAACCAAATTTTGTAAATAACCCTATCTTACAAGCACAAAGAAATCTTAATCATACCTTCAAGATTATTGGTAAAAATGTTCCATATGCATATTTAATTATTGTTCCGTATATTTCGGATATACAGATAAATGATTTAGAATCTCATATTATATTTATAACGGATGATAAAATTAATGAAACAATTTCAATGCTTGATGATTTTGCTAAAAAACAAATACCAATTATAAATAAAGATGATGTTAAAACACAATTAAATGCGATGAAAGCAAAAACAAATAAAGAAAAAAAGGACTTTAAGAAACTTATTCAAAAGGAAGCATATGAATCAAAAAGTAATTAATTTATTATCAGAAAAACTAAGAATCACAACATTTCAAGTAAACAAAGTTTTATCGATGCTGCAAGAAGGAAATACAATCCCTTTTATTTCTAGATACCGTCAAGATGAAACAAAGGGTTTAAATGAAGAACAAATTTTTGAAATAGAAAAAGAATATAAGTATAATGTTGAACTTGAAATACGCAAAGAAAGTATCATTGAAATACTTAAAGAAAAAGATTTGCTAACAAATGAAATCAAAAATGCGATTTTTAAAGCACAAACAAAAAGCGAGTTAGAAGCAATCTATGAACCCTTTAAAGTTGGTAAAATTACAAAAGCCAGTCAAGCTATTTCATTGGGTTTAAAACCACTTGCAGATAGTATTTTAAATAATAAAAATCCTAAATTTAACATCCACAATGAGGCCTCAAAATATTTAAATGATAAGATTACATCAATAGATTTTGCTATTGAACAGGCTAATTTCATTATTGCTCAAAATATATCTCAAGATGTTAAAGTTAGAGATTTTGTTAAAAAATATATCATTAAGAATGCTCATTTAAAAACTAAACGAAACAAAAGTGTAGAAGACCCTGAAAATAAGTTTTTAAGTTATTATAAATTTGATCGACACATTAGAGATGTTAAAAACTATAACATACTTGCAATTAATCGAGCAAGCAAGCTAAAAATCATAACTAAAAACTTTGAATATAAAAAAGAACCTATTATAAATGGTATTTTAAGGATAGTTGATAAACATAAAATTAACGAAAAAAAACTACTTTTACCATTACAGGATGCTTTAAAACGACTTATTTTAACTTCGATTGAAACAGAAATATTTAATGAACTTTTTGAAATAGCACAACATAAAGCAATTCAGATTTTTGCTAACTCAGTTGAAAAACTTCTAACTGCTCCTGCAACATACGGACATACAGTTTTATCAATCGATCCTGGTTATAAAAATGGTTGCAAAATTGCTGTTTTAAATCCAAACGGAGATGTTTTAAAAGTAGATAAAATTTTTCCTTCTTTTACAAGGTTTTATAGTAAAGAAAACAATAATCAACCGAGTGCTACTGGTAAATTAAAAGAATTATTTGCTCAGTTTCCACAAATAGATATAGTCGTTATAGGAAACGGAACAGCTTCACAAGAAACAGAGAGATTTATCGCTGAATTTATCAAAAAAAGAAAAATTAAAGTTAAATGAACTGTGGTTTCAGAGGTTGGAGCTAGTGTTTATTCTGCATCAAAAGTAGCCCAAGAAGAATTTCCTAACTTATCCGTTGAAGAGCGTAGTGCGATCAATATCGGACGTAAATTCTTAGACCCACTAAATGAACTAGTAAAAATCGATCCTAAATCAATTGGTGTGGGGCAATATCAACATGATGTAAACCAAAAAGAACTCGAAGAATCACTAAATCACAAGGTAAATAAGGTAGTAAATGAAACTGGAGTGGACTTAAACTCAGCAACAAAATCAATTTTGTCTTATGTTTCAGGCTTAAACAAAGCAAATGTTGAAAAAATACTTGAACATCGTAGAAATAATGGTGTATTTACAAATCGCAAGCAACTGCTATCTATCAAAGGATTGGGTGAAAAAACTTATCAACAGTGTATAGGTTTTTTGAGAATCTTTAATTCAGATAACTTTTTAGACAAAACCTTCATCCACCCTGAATCATATGATTTAGCAAATAAAATTATTAACAAATACAATCTAATACCAAACGAAAAAGGAATAGATGTTTCACATTTAAATATTGAACAACTTATTGATGAATTTAATTCAAACGAATATGATATTAAACTGATTCTGGATGCTTTATCTAATCCGATAAAGAATTTTGATAAAGATAAAACTGGTTTTTTGGTAAAAGATTTTTATCTAGATGAATGAGAATTGAACCCAGGTAATAAATTAAAAGGTACAGTTGAAAATGTAACTGATTTTGGTTTATTTATTTATATTGGACTTAAAAAACATCTTTTTGTTCCAAAAAAAGATGCTAATTTACTAGGTAGCTCAATCTATGAGCAATTTTATGTAGGAATGATAGTAGACACAGAAATAGTCGAAATAGATGAAAAAAGACATCGTATTAGTGGAAAGATTATAGATAAATAACTATATCAAGGATAATATGAAGCATAAAGATAAGACTTATAAAATTGCTAGTTTGTTCTCTGGCATAGGTGGTTTTGAAGTTGGTATTTTGAACTCTGAAATAAATGCAGAGTTTGTTTTTGCTTCAGAAATAGATAAATTTGCAACAAAGTCTTACCTATCAAATTTTATAGATGCTAATATTGTAGGAGATATTACAAAAATAAATGAAGAAGATGTCCCTAATCACGATATTTTAATTGCTGGTTTTCCTTGTCAATCTTTTAGTATTGCTGGAAAAAGACAAGGATTTAATACTAAAAGGGGAACTCTATTTTTTGAAGTAGTAAGAATAATCAAGAAAAAACTACCTAAAGTTATTTTGTTAGAAAATGTCGAGAATATAGTTTCGCACAATCACGGACAAACTATATTATCAATTCTAAAAATTCTTAACGAAATTGGATATACGATTGATTTTAGCATTTTAAATTCAGCAAATTTTCAAGTCCCACAGAATCGCAATAGAACTTACATTATTGGAATATTAGATTATAAAAGCCAAAAATATATAAATGATAAAAATAAAAAAGTTGATTTTATCAAGCAAGAACTAAACAAGAATAATAAGTTTAGAAGTTTTAATTTCTTTAAAAATATCAAGACATCTGATAAGTTTATAGTTTTATCAGATGTTCTAGAGAAAGATGTAGATGAAAAATATTTTATTAAATCAGAAAAATTAGATAAATTTTTAAATAGCCTAAGAATCGATTATTGTGATGTTTCCAAAGAACAAAAAATCATAAGACTTTTTCAACTGCCAAAGGATATTTATAATGATCATGAAAGACAAAGAAGAATACATCATCCAAATGGTATTTCACCTACATTATTAGCAAGATCAGATACAACAAAAATATTAATAAAGAAAAAAAATAAATATTATATTAGAAAACTTACACCTTCTGAAAACTTCTATGTACAAGGATTTAACAAACCTTTTGTTGATAACATAAAATCTATTAACATTAGTGATACACAACTTTATAAACAATCTGGAAATGCAGTTTCCCCACCTGTTATAACATCAATATTTAACCTTATAAAAGATATGATAAAATAATTTTATGGAGTTTAAATTTATTGATTTATTTGCTGGTATAGGTGGTTTTCGAATAGCACTAGAAAATGTAGGTGCAAAATGTGTGTTTTCATCAGAAATTGATAAATATGCTTCTGATACTTATCAAAATAATTTTGGCGAATTTCCTGCTGGTGATATATTTAAAATAAATTCTAATGATATACCGGAACACCAAATATTATGTGCCGGTTTTCCTTGTCAACCTTTTTCTACAGCAGGTAAGAGATTGGGCTTTGATGATGACAGAGGTATACTGTTTTTTCAAATTGCAAGGATTTTAAGGGATAAACAACCCATTTCTTTTATATTAGAAAATGTTCCTGGTTTAGTAAATCATGACAACGGTAATACACTAAAAGTAATACTAGAAACTCTTAATGAATTGGGGTATAATGTAAGTTGAAAGTTATTGAATGCAAAAGATTATAATATTCCGCAAAACCGAAACAGATGATATTGTGTCGGAATTCATAAAAGTATAAATATAGACACATTTGATTCTATATTTCCGAATAAACAGAAATTAAAAAACACACTCAAAGATATAATTGAAACTAAAAATACAAAAAAAACATAAGTAAAATTGCAATAAACAACATAAATAAACATATAGAAGAATTTAAATTTAAAAACTCCACATTGAATGATGAACCAATAATAGCAAATAACATTCGTCCATCAAAAGTTTCTTTAAGTAGAAATGGTATCTCTCCTTGTTTAACTGCAAAAATGGGGACGGGGGGTAATAATGTTCCTGTTATATATAAATATATGAGAAAATTTTCTATTAGAGAGTGTTTAAAATTAATGGGTTTTCCTGATGGTTATATAATACGAGAAAACTATAATAGAAGTTATATGCAAATTGGGAATTCTATTGTAATTCCTGTAGTTGAATTAATAGCTAGAAATTTAATCTTAACTTTGCAAAGAAATATTCAAAAAAACTTATTTATAGATAAGACAAATAAATAAGTTAATGGGGTTTAAATATTATTGTGTAAATCCCTCTACTTCTTCCTGAACCATTATCTATTCTGTATGGATAAATATCTATAGGTAGCAACTTACTATCTATAAATGTGAAACTACTACAAAAAGGTTCCTCGAATCATCCCTTACCATAAAAAATTCCATCATATATTTTTTTATTATTCAAGATAATGTTATTAATTTCTTTCTTTGCTTCATTTTTTAACTTAACTAACTGATTCACATCGTTTATACTTTTAATATTATATCTTTTCAATATAAACAAATCAAATTCTGTTCTATCAACTATTAGATCGTTTAAAATTTTACTGTTTCTTTGTTTTTCTTTTTCGGTTGTGTAAAGCAGAAGTATAGTTGCATAAAAAGTAACATTTTCAATATAATCGGAAAATGTTTTTATAAAAGTCTTGATACTTAATTTTGAATATGTAAAATTTTTAGATGTTTTCATCTTAATTGATATACCAGAATTTTGGACTATTTTATAATCACTTACATATTTGAGATTCTTTTCGGTCAAGATATATTGATTTAATAACAAAAAGTCTCTATCTAATGTTTTTTGGGTTTCTATAATATAGCAATCACTCTTACATTTTACTTTTTTGTTGGCTAAATTTGAGTACTTATTCTCTACGATATTAATAATATAATATTCCTTATCATCACGAAGATTCAGATGAAATCTAAGAATTTTTCAATAGGAATTTTCTTTGTGATGATTCATATATTTTACAAAATTAAATTCTTCTATATCACCACCAAGTTTTCCAATACTGTTTTTTCGCTGCAACATTATATCCTGTATATCAGAAAGCATCGTTGAATACTTAAACTGTATTTGCCCTCTCTTTTTTGACCCAGCTATTGTTCCTTTCTTATATGCATTATAGGTTTGAAAAGACAAACGAGCTATATTAAATGTACTAGTATATAAGGGATTATTAAGATTGTATTTTAAAATATCATCTCTACTCGCTCAATAACCTGACATAAAATTACCATGATACACATAATCTACCTGTGTGCTTGTTTTTCCTGTAAATAATGCTCTATTTATGAGCATTGATTTATTATTATCAAAAAACTTACATATAAGCAGATGTTTCTCAGGGAATAATTTCTTAAATTCCTTTGTTGTGAATCTTCCCTTAACATTTCCGTGTGAATCATATTCAATCTTTGATGAACCATCCAATGTTCCATCACCTCATATTAACAATTTAATGTCATTAACAGAAAAACCTGGAATAATTTTTAAAGAAGATGTTTGGATTCATTTCACAAAACTACCAACTGATTCTTGATGTATACTATTGCTGAACCTATTTTTGTGCTTATAGAAAATTTTCTGCTATCAATATATATAAATATATCAATTTTTGTATTTACTTTTTTACCAGATTGATTATCTTTTTCTTTTTCAGCGAGCCTAGCAAAAACTTTTGTATTTGAATCGCATTTTAAATTGTTATCCAGACAAATATCCTCTATAAAATGTTTAAATACAATACTAAGATCTTTTATTCTCTTACCATTTATTAATTCAACAATTAACGATTCATTTTTATACCCATGTGAATTATCAACCAAAATTCCCTACTTCTGCAACCTTAATATAGCTTCAACCAATGTTGCTACCAATTCTCCTTGTGGTATACCATTTTTATCTGCTGTTCCAGCAACATCACAATGAATAAAATCCACTCCTTTTGTAAACTCTTTTAGAAATAATGCAGCTTGATTTGAATCAGAACGAACCTTGCTTGATCAATTTGCTAGATCAGCAACTTTTGAACCTTTATTTCCTGTATCAAAGTCTTTGTGAAACGGCATTCTTCATACTTTTTCTTGTGCTTTTTTGGCTGATTCACTAAATACATCTCATTTTTTATCACATGTAGATCATATCCCGGTATAAACATTTGATAATGCTGTCAAAATTGTTCCAGTTAATGTTGCTACATCGATAATCGTAGTAGAATTTAATTTTTCAGCTGCATAAAAAATCCCATCAGCAAGCACTAAACGACCCTCTGCATCAGTATCAACAACTTCAACTCATTTACCAGCCATCGATTGATAAACATTTTCTGGTAGTGATGCATCGCCATCAAGTCTGTTGTCTGTAATACACATAACAGCATATGCATTAACCTTAGCTTTCAATTGAGCAAGTGCTTTCACAGCATATGCAACTATAACTGAACCTGACATATCATATTTCATTCCGTTCATATGATATCCTTTTGTATTAACTCCACCTGTATCAAATGTGATTCCTTTACCTACAACAGATGTGATTTCCCGGCTTTCTGGATTTGCTAAATATTTAACAATAACAACTCTTGGTTCGTGGGTGCTTCCTTGATTTACGGATAAAATAAGTCCCATATTTAGTTCTTGTATTTCTTTTTTAGTTAAAATTTTAACTTCTAAATTTTCTATTCCGCTAAAGTCACTTGCAATATGTGCGGCTAATTGCTCAGAATTTAGGAAGTTTTCTGGTGTAATTTGTAGATTTCGGACATCTGAAACTGCTTTAGCAACTATTTTGAAGTTATTAAATATTTCAAATGTTTTCTCATCTAAATCTACATCTAAAATCACGATGTTTTTTTCAACTTTTTCTTCTTGCTCATAGTGTTTTTGGAATAATTTTGCTTTTGCAAAATATATCCCAAAAACAAATAAACGAAGTAACTGTTCTTTGTTAAAAAGTGATGCAAATGCCTCTAAATCAATTTGATAATCAAAATTTAAATTGCTTGCAAAGTTTTTAATTCACTCTTTTAAAGAAAAAATATTTTGATCTTCTTTCTTAATATATACATATGCTTCTTTTGTAGCGTGATTGTTAGTTACACAAAACTCTTTCTCACCTACATAATCAGGAAAATCCATTCCTTCGAATGCTGGTTTTAACAATAAAGAATCATCTCTTTGTTTGGTTAATTTAATCATTTTTTCTCCTTAAATTTATCTATTGCTAATAAGCTTGCTTGTCTATAGGCTCTAATTAAACCACCCACACCTAATTTTATACCACCAAAATATCTTACAACAACAACTAAAATATTTTCAAGCTTCATAAGCTGTAACAGTTGATAAATAGGTTTTCCAGCAGTATTTTTTGGTTCTCCATCATCGTTATAACCTGCTGATTGAACACCGTTTTGCGAAGTTATATAAGCATATACTGTATGACGAGCTTTTTTGTGTTGGTTTTTAACAAAATCTAAATATTCTGGTATTTGTCTTTTAGATTTTATCGAAAATACATATCCTATAAATTCAGATTTTTTTATAAAATATGATTCTTTGACAAAATTAATCAAATGTAACACCTTTTAATTTTTTTACCCATTGTACAAAATGATTTTGTGCTTTTGGTAAATCAATTTTACCTTTTTCTTTATAGATATTAAATTTTTGAGCATAATCATAAAACAGATTATAAATTTTGCTAACATCTTCTTGTGGTTGCATACCTATTTCGATTAATTTTTGTGGATAATATTTAGATAATAGTGCTCATATTTTGTTAGCAACGCTCGCTATGGGGAAATTTTCTAATTTTATTGAACCTATAGTGAGTAATTTAACAGCTGTTTCTTGATCATTAAACCTTGGTAATAATATCCCTGGTGTATCTAAAAACAAAAATTCATTATTTACTACTCATTTTTGTTCTCTGGTAACTCCAGGGAAATTAGCAACTTTTAATGTCGCTTTTGATGAAACTAAATTAATCAATGTACTCTTTCCACAATTAGGTATTCCTACAACAAAAGACTTAATTTTTGTTTGAATAATTCCTTTGGTTTTATCTTTTGCCATCCGTTCCTTGTTCATCTGTTTTAGTTTATTTAAAATTATATTTTTTGATCTCTTATTCCTCAAATCAAGTCATAAAAGTTGTTCATTAGCAAATCTTTTTTGTATTTGTTGTTTTTTGCTTACATCCATTAAGTCGCTTTTTGTGATAATAAAAAGTCTTGGTTTTTGTGGTGAAATTTGATCAAAATCTTCATTATATGAACTTATTGGACATCTTGCATCTAAAACCACAATAAATATATCTGCCAATTTTGAATTTTCTTTTATTTGTCTAAAACCCTTTGCCATATGTCCAGGATATCATTGGATTAGTTGTTCAAATTCATTTTTATTTTCGATCATTTTCGTCCTTTTTATATAAACTCAGCTTATTTGTTAGTCTGTTCTTTTCATAATCACTTTCGCTTAATTGCTTTTGTAGTTTTTTTATTTCATCATTTAATGTATTTATTTCTTGATCTTTTTGCTCTATTTTACTGCTTGCAATTAATAGTTCGTCAATAATTTCTGAAAAAATTTTATTTACTTGTTCAGGACTATATCCTTCTAAGGTGATATTCACGGTTGAACCATCAATTTTTTCATAAATTTTTTTTAATATATCATTTATTTTCATTATCCGTTCCTTACTTTATTCATTATTATTGCTGCTGCAGTTGCAACATTTAAACTTTCAAAAGAAATCGGTATATAAATATTGTGATTTGATAATTTTAGAATTTCATTTGAAATACCTTGCCCTTCGTTACCAAAAACTATTATGATGTTTTTCTCTCTAAAATTAACATTATTTAGTGACACTGCTTTGTTATTTAATGCTGTAGTATAGATAAAAAAGTTATTTTTTATGCTTATTAAATATTGATACAAATTATTTGTAGTGATAACATTAACATCAAATATTGCACCCTGACTTGAACGAATTACTTTATCCGAATATACATCTAGATTTTCAACAATAACTGTATCAAAATCAAATGACTTAGCGAGTCTTATTATTGTTCCTACATTTCCAGGGTCTTGTAAGTTATTTAATGCCACTATTTTATTTGATCTTTGATTTTTAAGTTTACTTTTATCACATAATGCAAGGCATTTTGATGGGGATTTTGTTTCTGATAAATATTCTATTAAGGATTCGGATATTAATGTAGATTTGGGATAAAGTTGTTGTGATGGTGTTTCAAATATTTCAATTACTATATCTTTTTTTAATGCTTCCTCTATTAAATGTTGTCCATATATAAGAAATTTCTGTTCTTTCTCACGATACTTTTTTAACTGTAATTTCTTTAAGAACTTGATTTTCTCGTTTGCCCTACTTGTTAACATCTTGAAATTGTAATAAAAAATCCTTTCCCTTTTCTACTTCGTATCTTGATAAATTTTGAAAATTAAGTTGTCGCATTACTTCAAAACCTAAAATACAAACACTATTTGCTAAATTTATCGAACGCATTGCTGAAACCATCGGAATACGTATGCAGTCATCTAAATGGGATGCTAAAATATGTTTATCAATGCCTGTCGATTCTCTTCCAAACATTAATCAAACTTCATTTTCTTCATCATAAACTCTTTTATAATCAATGTCTGTATAACTTTTTAAACCATATCTAGTTACATAAAAAATTTTTTTATCTGTGTATTTTTTAGCAAAATCTTTATAGCTAAAATGAACTTCATGAGGTATATCAGAAAGCATTCTACCAGCACCATAACGTCTGAGTCATTTTGGGTGCAAATCAAAGGATATCGGCTTAATAATATGCAATTTAGCCCCGATAGCATAACAAGTTCTGATAATATTTCCTGTATTAGGACATATTTCCGGTTGGTATAAAACAATATTTAACATTTTTCTCCTTATTTTGTAATTGCTTCTATAAACATTAATTCTGTTACATTATCATCATTAAAATTATCATTATTAACAATTTGTTCTTTAATAAGATTATTAGTTTTTTCTATATTTTCTAAAAGTTCTATTATATGGTCAGTGAAATTATTAACGTTTTGAAAATATTCTTGAATTAATATTGGTTTTATAGTAATCATTTTGGATGTATTTACCCATAAATTTGTATTATTTTCTTTTATTAAATCTTTACTTTCATCGAAAGCAAAATATAAATATTGCAAAAAACTCTTGAAAATTGTTTCGCTAAATAATAATACTATTGTTTTAACTTTATTATTTTTCCATATTTCAAATGCATGTCGTTTATTAGGTTCAATTTCATTTTTTATTAATTGACTTTTGTTATTTAAAATTGTAGTTTCTACAATAATATTTAGTTCTTTTGAAACAAAAGATGCATCTGGTTGTCCACCAGGTGCTGTCATTTTAGGATATAGATTATAATCTAGTAATGTGTTAGCAAAGTCTTGAAATTCTGGAAAATTAACATATCAATATTTTTCTTTTGTTATATATCAAACATATAAATTAATAAAATATTCAGTTAAAATTGCTCGAGAAATACCATTTAAATGTTCTCATTTTTCTTTAGATTGGTCTAATTTTATCTTATGTAGATAAGTATTTATATTTATACCATTTTTAATAAAGCTAACTACTTCTTCTAAATCAAAAGGTGGTATAAGTGCTTTTTGATATTTTTGAATATTTGTTTGATTAATATAGTTTTTAAATATTTTTAAAATTTGTTCAACAAAGTTTTCTAGCGATGTTGTAGTCAAATTATTTAAAAGTATTTGTTTATCTTCAAGAATAAGAAATTTAAAAAAATTTCTTATCTCATCATTTCTAAAAGTTAAATATTTTTCGTTATTATTATAATCTATTGTAAAAATTTCAAGGTTTTCTGATCAATATAAAGTTAGGTTTAAATATTCCTCCTTTGCTGTTAATATATCAGAATAATAACTAACTTGTTCATTAAATTCATTAAAAGGTATATTCTTAAAAAAATCAATAATTTGTTTTTGATTTTGAACTTTTCATTCAAGATGCAATCTTTTTTTTACTATTAAAGTTAAAATTTTTATAATTTTTTCTGAGTTTTTTAATGAAAAAATTCTCTCAAAATTAATTTCTCATTCTTTATCATAATTTTTATCTTTAATTTTTTCACTTAAAATATTATAAAATTTTCAATTTTTTATCTTCTTTCTAAAATTAAATTCCTTTCATTTTTCACTTTGATGTTCTTCAATAGCAAAATGTAAATTTATTAAGTCATATTTAGACATAAATTTTTCTTTGCATAATGAAGTAAAGAGTTCTTGAAATGTGTATTTACTTTGAAATTTATCATTTATATCCTTTGTATTAAATTTTAAAAATAAGCAGATTCAAATAAAGGTGTCTGATGAAATACCAAAATATTGTCCAAATAAATCTAATAATCTAAAAATTTCGCTATCTTCATTAGCTCCCCTAAGAATATTGTAAAAAAAACTACCATCCCGATTTTTCAAAAGTGTTATATTTTTTTCTTTTTTTTCATTCTTTTTTATTAAGCTAAAGTTTCTTAAAGTCTTAAACAGTAAATTTATATCTTTTTCTAAATAACTTGTATTTTTTTGTTTAAATCCTTCTTTTACACAAACATTTCAAAAGTTTTGATATTCGCCTAATAAATCAGAAATTATATTTTGTTTATATATATAATCTATGACAAAATTATACAAAGCAATTTGATTATTTTTTCTCCAGGATGTATCACCTATCTTTCATAATTTGACATTATGCTTCATAATTTTTTACTAATATCTCCGTTGTATTTTTTGAGGTTCTTTGATAATTGCTACTTTTATAATTTGTGGGAACTTCTTTTATAACAAAATTTTTATTTTTTTCTAAAAATTCTTTTAATATATTATTTTCAACATCTCCATTTTTTATAAAGTTAGATAAAATAAATTTATATTTTTTATCATTTAATTTTTGCAAGATTTTTATCAACCTTTTTTCATCATCAATGCTTCAATTATTATTATATGTAGCATTTGAAATAAGGTATGGGGGATCAAAATAAAATATAATTTGATCTGTTTTATACTTTGAAATTAAATCAAGCACTAAATCTTCAAAATCTAAATTATATGTTTGAATTAATTTAGTTTTGGATAATTCTATAAATTTTATTAAATTACTTCTTCTATATTTGGTATAACCACTTTTTCCTATTGGAACATTAAAAAAACCTTTTTTATTGAAGCGCAATTCTGAATTAAAACTAAAAAATACTAATATTATTAATAATATTATATCCTTAGTTTCATTATAGTCATTTCTTATAACTAAATACTTCTCTTTATTTTCTTTATAATTTTTTTTATAACTTAGTTGATATTCTTCTAGTTTTTCGTTGATTTTTTTGTCTATTATGTCAAATTCTGTATATAAAAAAGATGTTAATATTTCAAAAAGTGCTTTATCATATTCATTATAAATAACATTTTTAAATGGGCTATTTATACCAACATTAAAACTACCACCAAAAACATCAACAAATTTCGTACTTGCCTGCATACTAGGTAAATTAGTAAAAATAATGTCTAAAATACGATATTTATTACCTAAATGATTAAGCGGAGAACGTATATGTTTATTTTGCATTTTTTAATATTCTTTTCTGTGATTTTTTAAAATAGTCATCGCTTATTTCACTACCAATAAAATTTCTTCCTAATTTTATTGCTGCTATTGCTGTGCTTCCACTACCCATAAAAGGATCAAGAATCAAATCACCTTTATTCGTATGTGTTTTAATTAATTCCATAATTAGTTTTTCTGGTTTTTGAGTCGGATGAATCCTTACGGTTTTAGAATTTTCAACTGCAAAATTATATTCAGGTTTTTTATATGGATAATCTTTGTTATTATCAAAATTAAAAATTCATTTTTTTCCAGGTTTAACAGCTCAAATAATAAATTCAAAGTCTGTTATATACCTTCTATTAATATTTCGAGGCATCGGATTAGGTTTAATTCAACGAATTAAATCCTTAACAATTAAACCGCTTTGATTTAGTGCTTCAGCAATTGCTCCAAGGTTTTTTCAATCATTAAATATCAAAATACTACCACCAGGTTTTAAAAGCACTTTAACTTCTTTAATTCAGTGTGTTTGATCAAAATCTTTATCTCAATTACCAAAGTCAATTCCTTGTCGATTAATAGTATGAAAATTATTTTTACGACTTATATTATAAGGTGGATCTGCAATAATGCAGTCAACACTAATATGATTTTGTTTCATTTGCTTGAACAAATTGATACAGTCTAGGTGGTAAATTTTATTAATTTGCATTTTATTTCCTTTTATTAAAATTTTATCATATTGGATGTAAAACTTCCTGAATTCTTTATGTTTGTCTCGTTTAATATTGTAATTTATTTTTAGTCACAAGGTAATTCACAACCAAAATTTTTATCAGTTATTTTAAAAATTTATAATAGAATATTATATATTAAGGATAATCAATGAGAGATATTGAGCAACTAAAACAACTTTGTAATAAAATAGATGAATCAACATATGAATCAAAAATTGGTGTTGATTATATAAATGCATTGAAAAATTTGTTTTCTTTGAAAACAAAAATGACACCCCGTTTTTATATCAAGATGTCATAACTCAACCTAAATTGTCAGATTTCAAGTTTGAAGGAATTAAAGATTTTCAATTTATTTGTAAATTAAAAGCAAAACCGTTAATAATTAAGGATGACAAACGATATAATAAAAAAATAGTAGCTTTTGATTTTCATAATGAAAAAGCAAAAGAAATTTTCGAAAACGAAGTGGGTGTTGTTTATATGATAACAGCATATATAGATAATAATGAATATATTATTAAGTTTGGTCAAACTAGAACACCATTTATATATAGATTGCAATCTTATAATTGTGGTACTGTTGTTAACTGAAGAACTGCATCTACAGCTAATATAAAGATTTTACAATCCTTTGTAAGCACAAGGTTAGAATTCAAATTATATCTATATCAACCTCAAAAACCACTGCATGTAGAATATTATGGTGAATTCGCTTTTGTTGCTTCTCCTGCAAGCATTTTCGTAGAAGATAGGTTATTAAACATATATTTAAATCAATTTCATCAAAAACCAATAGCAAATATTCAATCCAAAATGACTAGAAAGAAATAGTATGAAAAAAAATAATATTAATAATACAGAGGTAAACAATCAATTTGAATACCAGAAAATAAAAGAGTTCTTAAATAAACTAAATGAAGATCAAAATCATATGAAATCTCGGGATGATATATGTACTCCAATGGAATGTGTTGAAAAAATGATAAATTATATCCCAAATGAGTTATGAAGCAGGAAAGACTTAAAAATTCTTGATCCGTGCTCTGGAAATGGTAATTTTGGTGCATATTGTGCTACAAAAACACAACTTAATAATATTTATTTTAATGAAATAAGCGAGTTAAGAGTTGATAATTGCAAGGAATTATTGAATCCACCACATCTAAGATGTGGTGATGCTTTTGATTTAAATGATGAATTTAATATAAAATATGATTTAATATTAGCAAATCCACCATATTCAGGTGGCGGAAACAAAAATAGAAGTTTATCAAATAAATTTATTGAATATTCTATTGATTTATTAAAGGATAATGGATATTTATGTTTTATAACTCCGAACAATTGAATGTCTTTCAACAACCATAATACTACATTGAAAAAACTTCTTAAAAATGGGAGTTTTATTGTGATTGACAATGATGTAAAAAGATATTTTAATAAAGTCGGTTCTTCTTTTTGTGTTTTTGTATGACAAAAAGGTATTTTTGATCATAAAACCACCATATATAATAGTTTTCTTAAAAAAGACATTCAAGAAAATGTAGTAATTTATCCAAGTTTACCATTTATACCTTTATACATATCACAAGAAACATTAGATTTAGTTCAATTATTAATCAATAATGACCCTACAGGATTTAAATATCGCTGTGATTTATACAACTTTACTAAAAGTATATTGCTTAGTGATAACCAAGATCAAGAATTTAAATATCCGACAATTCATACTATTAAACAAATAAGATATGCAAAAATTAAACAAGATATCTTTGATAAATATCTTATTATAGTTCCGCTTTCTACTTATTTCCTTCCTTTTATAACTACAAATTTTAATGTTACACAATCTGTGGGTTTTTATCAATTTGATGATAAAAAAGAAGCAGAATATTTTTTAAAAATTCTAAAGCAAGATATATATAAAGTTTTGGTACATATTAGCAGATTTGGTAATTTCAATAATATAAAAGTTCTTAAACATCTCAAATATAATATTAATACTTTTGATCATAAAATAACTTCTAAAGTTGCTCAATTAGTCAAATTAATAAAATATTAAAAACTTTTTTAACTGTGACACAGTTAAAAAATAAATTTATTCCAAATTTAAAAAGATTTCACCTTCTTTATACTCTATATTTAATGTTGTTTGTTTGCTTGTTCGAATGTTTGTAAAGTTTTCAAAAATAAAATCGCTAACTTTATCAATTAAAATTTCATCTAAACCTGTAATAATTCCACGTGCACCTAATTTTTTATCAATTTTTGTTTTTGTTTTGGTTAACAAACCATTTATTACATTTTCATAGTCTGCTATTCTCATTTCTAACTCATATAATGACTTCAATTGTTTTTGTAGTTTAACAAGGTTAATTTTAATTATTTGTTTTATGATATTATCATCAGTTATAAAGTTAAATGCTATGATATTTCTATGGCCGATACGATTTAATAATTCTGGTCTTTGTAGTTGATTATTAAAATAATTTACAACTTCTTTTCTAAAATTCTTTTCAACATTTATAACTGAATCATCTGGAGATACTTTATTTGCACCAATGTTGGACGTAAAAATAATAAAAGTTTCCGAGAAGTCTATTAACTCTCCCTTAGAAGATGTCAATCTACCATCTTCTAAGATTTGTAAGAATTTATCTAGTATTTTCGGGTGTGCTTTTTCAATTTCATCGAAAAGTAAAATAGAAAATGGATTTTCCTTCACTTTATTAGTTAACTCTCCACCTGAATCATATCCTACATATCCTGGTGGAGCACCAATTAATCTTTGATCAGAATGTTCATGATTATATTCTGACATATCAAAACGAAGCAATTTATTTTCATCGTGAAAAACAAATTCTGCTAATGCTTTTGATATTTCGGTTTTACCTGTCCCTGTGGGTCCGGCAAAAAATAAAATTCCTTTTGGTTTGGATAACTTTTGCGATTGCAAGATACCATTTAAACCAATAAATGATGAAATTAATGTTTGCTTTATTTTAGCAATTGCTCCATCTTGACCTAATACTCTTTTTCTTATCTCAATTTCAAAGTTTTTGAGGTTTACAGGATTAATTTTCTGTCACTCTGATTCTTTTTTATTATAATGAATAAGGTTATATTTTTCAGTATATGTGAATTTATTACTTCCTGTTCATCAAACTCGACCAATTTGCATTATTTCACGGCATGTTTTTTGTGATGTTAATCCTACTGCCTGCGAGTGCTCTTTGCTTTTTATTTCTTGTAATTTACTTACATCAGAAACAATGAAATTTTCAGATGTGTTTTCTATTATATATGATCGCTCGTATTGATTTGGTTTATTGATGTGAACTACTGCAGCCTCAGGATTATCCTTAACTAATTCACTAAAGATATTTTGCTCATTTTTTGCTATAAAAATCACTTTATTTTGTTTATTAATATCTGCATTATTAATCAGTTTTTCAGATTTAATGTTAGTTAAAATAACTGATAATATTCCACTAATAACTTCAATTAACTCAGGCGAATTCGTTGCTGTATTAGAAATTAATATATCTGAAAAATCAATAATATATACATTTGGATTCGCTTTTTTAGAAACTTTGTTCTTGTTAAATTCAACAATGCTTTCAAGCAATCTTCTCATATATGTCAACAAATCGATACTGTTTTCTTCTTCATCTGTTTCATATTCAGAAGTGATAACTTCTGGATATAATTGGAATTCACCATATCCAGGACTAAATTTAGTTATCCTTAGATAACCTAACGATTCAAACAAATTAATTATATGTTGATCTAAATTATGTTCTTTTTTATTATCATGTTCATCTTTATAATAATATGTATCATATACATTACCTGAGATAACTACAAGATTCTTTTCTTGCAGTTTAATTGCTAATTTCTTTAAAGAATTATACATTATTTTACTCCAGATTTTATGGTTTGCTGCATTGCTTTTAATAATGGTTTTGCATTGATAATATTACGAAGTATTTTAATATCTTTGTATAAATATCCTTTTTTAGAGACTGCTTGCTGAATCTTTTCTGATAATGTAACACACATATGTTTCTCATAATCCCCTATATCATATTGTACACTGTCATCTAGATTGAAAATAATTTTAAATCTATTATCTTTATTATTTTTAAAATTTAGAACATATGCAAATGAAACTCGCAATTCACCTTTGTCATCAGTAATTGTAATAACATCTGGTGTACCTTTTAAATGATACCCGTTTTCTTTTAAAACTTCTTTATAGGTATTTATTTTTCTTTGGGTTAAATTATTACGATAATTTAACTCTTGTATTACTGCTAATAAATCACTTATTTCTTGCGGAGAAGTCTTTGTATCTAGCTCATCAAGTAATTTGAATTTTATCTTTATATCTAATGTAGATTCTTCAATTAAGTTCTCAATATGTCTTTTAGTTTTATCCAATGTTTGCTTAGTAATCTCTTTATTTCTTATCTGAGAAATTTTGGCTTGCAGTGCATTCGTTGTAATAACTGTACCAGTTTCTTTTAGTTCTTCTATAGCGATGTTTGCAATATAACCTTCTTTTAAAATTAGTCGATTTATTTCACTTTCATCTTGTTTAATTTGAGCAAAAATATCATCGATATAGTTTAAATTTAATTTAAGATTTTCTAGTTGTTTAAAAATTCTGTGTTTTTGGTATTGAAATTCTGTTTCTCTAGCAGTAACTTGATTTTCATATATTTGTCTTGTCTCGGAAAACGACTCGAGCGTATTTAAACTTGCAGCTACTGATTCTAAAATTTCTTTACATTGTTCTTGAAATAATTCAGATGAAGCATTGTTATAAAGTTCTGTAACTTCATCATTAATTTTATTTAACTCTTGTTTTTCTGCATCAATGCAGATGCTATGAGTAATTACTGCAGCATGTGACATTATTTTTCTCCTTTTTTACTGTTATCAAATTCTGATTCAAATCTTAACAATTGCTTCTCTTTTGTTAAATTAAAACTAAAATTTTCTTTTTCTTTGTTATGTATTTGCTCAGAAGTTCATTCATATGTTTTGGAAAAATTAGGATATCCTTTTTCTTTTAATAATTTAGAAACATTTTTTGTTGAATTTACTAAGGTTTCTAAACTTTGTCTTAGTTTTGCTGTTCTGCCTAAAAATGTTTCTTCAGACATTGTTGGAGCATCTTTTAGATAAATTTTAATTTTATTTATATTATTTGATATATATGGACTTTTTAAAGGACTGTAATTTATTGCAGTTAATTTATTTAATTGTGATTCTAATTCGCTCTTTGTCATTGATTTGTATTTTAGTAGCAATAAATTAAGAATCTCAAATGCTTTTTTAATATTTATTTCAGGTATTCAGTTGTCAAAATACACTTCGCCATTATCATAAAACCAAGGAAATGTCTCATAGAAAATGTTTAGCAATGTTGAATTTGTTATATCATATTTATATTTTGATGATACTAATTTTATAAATTCACCGTTATCTATATTCTTATAAATGTTATTTTTTTGCTTCTTTAAATATTTAATTAATTCATCATATTCAATTAATTTTTCTGTGTATAAATACATTAATTTATTTATATCTGTTATTTTATGATTTAATATTTGTTCTTTATTTTTAACAAAGAAATTATAAAAATAATTAACTGTGAAATTATAATCAATAATTTCCATAACATATTCCAGAACCTTAGCATCTTTTATCTGATGATTTATATCCTGTGTGTTTTCTTTTGAAAACTCACTTTTAATCCAATGTTTTAAATCTATTTCTTCTTTATATAACTGATAGGTATTAACAAAGTCAGTTTTTGGATTTCCCAAATTGTTATTAAGGTAATATTGCAGTTTTATTGGCGCTTTAAAGACTTGTCAATGCTTATTTTCAGCATATATAATTTTAATTGAAATGGGTCAGATTCAACTCTTTTGTTCATTACATTTATCTATCAAGTTTTGATTTTCTTCTAATGAATATTTTAGATCTTCTTTATCCTTTTGATAAAAATTCCCTTGAAAATCACTCCCATCAAAAACTTCATTAAATTTTTCTTGAAGTTTTTGTCTAAGTATATATGAAAATGAAGGAATATATTGATTATATGAATATATAAAATTTGTCTTGTTTCATTTAATTTTGTTATTATCTACTTCAAATTCACAATTTTCTTCTATAAGAACATTAACTTTCTCTAATTGATGTGAAATAAAGACATAATCCTTATTATCATCATATCCACCTGATTTATATTCTTTCCATTGCGAAACATTATCATCGTTTGTTTTTATATTTTCGCGCAGTTTAATTATGTTATTTAAATCATTTGAATCAGAAAAGTTAGGTTTTCAATTAATATCTGTTTTCTTCACAGCTATTCTGCGTTCTTTATTTATTAAATTAACATAAATTATATTTTTTACTATCTTTTCTTGTTCTTCAAGTGTTTTATACTCATCATTATCAAAATATTCTAATATTTTTTTATTTATCTTAATAGAATGAAATCTCAAATTCTTTCAATCTCCTTTATTATATTTATTAGTGTGTGTATATAAAACATTATTTATAAATAAATTATCTATTTTTTCTTCTATTAAAACAAATGATCTTTGTCAAATATTTAATACTTTTGTAATAACATCTTTAAATAAATCAGTAGATTTAATTTCGTAATTACTTCGAAAGTCTGGGTTTTCTAAATACTTAATAATTCCTACAAAAATCGCACTTAGTTCATCCATATCAATGAGTTTTCTGTATTTTTTAAATATTTTTAATTCTAAATATGGAACATTAATCTTAATCTTCATTGAATTGTTCTTCATCATAATTAACAATTGCTCCTTTGCTTGATGCTTCATCATATCATTTTCTGATAATGCTTTCGAATTTACTTCCTGTAGGTAGATCTATTTCTGAAACAATATCATTAAGAGGTTTTCGGAATGCACCAACTAAAATTAATTTATCCTTTGCTCGCGAAACTGCAACATTTAAACGTTCTATTTTTTTATAAAAATCATAATTTCTGGTATTAAGACTAACGAAACCGTTCTCATCGAAACTATTTTGTGCTCTGATTAAATCTACTATAACAATATCTTTTTCGCGACCTTGAAAGTTATCTACTGTATCTACTTTGATATTTTTTAGTGCCTTTATATGCGAGTATTCTTTGATGAAGCTTCTAACAACATTACTCTGATCACGGTTCATACAGATTACACCAATTTGGTTGGAGTTTATATTGTTATTTTTAAATAAATTATGAAGTATTTTTATAATAATATATGCATTATATTCATTGATTCTTCCGTTGTATTCTTTGTTTTTAAACATAGAAGATTTTTGATCAGCAGTGTAAGAAAGATTGCTAAGAGCATTAATTATTTTGTTTTTTTCTGAATGTTCTGAATTTAAAGAAAGAAATTTCATAAAATCTGTCGAATAATGTGTGGAATCAACTATGTTAAAATGATGATTAAAATTATTATTCTGATTCGTTTTTAAATTATAATTAATAAATTCGTGACTTTGATAAATGCTCGGCATCTCGAGTTTTTCATCATGATCATAAACAAAGTTAACTATATTCATTATCTCGGTAGCAAAACGGTGTTGAGTTTTTAAAAATGAATATGGTGAATGATTATTATATCTTCTTTTTATTTGCAATGCATGTTCTTTAAAGAAAGGAAATTCCAGTTCCTTTTTAAGATTATTTCAAAACTCTTCTGTTGCTGGTCATTTTGAGCTATTTTGAAGTTTCAACCAATTTCATCAATTATCCAAAATTCCTTTATCTGATTCTCCATATTGATTAAGTTTTTTGTCATTTAGGTTTTCAGTTAATTCAACATTAGGTGGCAGTTGCCGATAATCTCCAACTAATGTTACCTTATTAGCCATTAAAATACTATTAATCACTTCTAATGTTGTTGATTTTGATACTTCATCAAGAATTTGAAAATATATAGGATAATCTATAAATAACCTTTTAGAATTATCGCTATCATTAAAAATCGATATTTCTTGTCTGGCTGATGTAGTCATTCCTATAACATTGATTAAATCTGCATCAAATGCTTTCCTAGCAAAATTTTTAATATCATCAATACTGTTGTTTGATTTATCAGCATAATAATTTTTCATTTTATCAAAATATATACTTCATTTATCCTGGATTTGAGCTTGTGTTTTCTTTAGAATATCATCAAGATTTCAAAATTCGACTAATCTAATTTGTGATTTACTTGCTACATTTTTAAATTGTTGAAAATATTTATTTTCTTCAAATCCTTTATATTCATGGTTAGTTTTGATTGTAAAATCTAATATCTGGTGCAATATGTCATAATCTATAGTTTCTTTATAAGGGGATAAAGTTATTTTCATAACTTCATCTTTTGTGTGTTGAGTTATTTTTAAATATAAATCTGGTGCTTTGTCTTTATTTGATTCTAAATATTCAACACTTAATTTTATATCAATATATTTTAGTAAATTTTCTTCTTTATTATCTTTATACCAATTTAAAAAAGGTTGAAAATTCTTTTTTTCAGTAATTAAATTATTGAATAAAGAACTTGTAAAATTCTTTAACATCGCTTTATCGCTGAATTTTTCATTTTCTAGAATTTCAGGATTACTGTAATCTATATCTTCTCGTCTTAATAACTTAAAATATATAAAATTGGGATTCTTTTTATTAATTTCATACAAGCGATCAAGTGCATTATTAATTGCTTCATGTGTTGATGACATTATTAAACAGTTCTTTTTATTTTCATTTACTACATGCTCTATAATTGCACAAATAGTCTGTGTTTTTCCAGTCCCAGGCGGTCCTTGAATGTATGAAATACTTGATGAATTTAGTGCTTTTTTAACTGATTCTTCTTGTTTTTGATTTAAATTCAATGCTATCTGACTGTTTATTTTAAAATTTGCTGGTATGTTCACCTGAAAGAAATTTGGTTCTTCTACTGATTTTGCTAAATAAGGATTTCTGTACATCCCATCACTAAAGTTTTTTAACGAATTATAAAATCTTCTATATTTAATTACTAAACCTTCATCTTTATCCGACAAATAATAATGATTGCTATTAAAAAGATCTTTTATATTTAATAGAGAGTGTTCAGAATCATTAATTGATTTTATATTTATATTCTCTATTGACTCAGATTTTGTGTCTTTTTTTATCTTCAGTTCAGTCTCTATAATTTTATATATCTTAAAAAACTTATCTGCTATTAGTTTTTCAATATATTTTACTTTTTTTTCTTCTTTTTCTATACTTTCTTTATTTGATTTAATTAAAGTTCGTATATCAGATAATTTGGTGTTTGATATCCTTATATTTTCACTTATATTTTTGAGTTCTACATCGATCTTTTTTATCTTCTGCTCTAGTAATAATTTTTCATTATTTAAGTAATTTATTTTATCTTTATAATTATCAACATCATAATCATCTTCTCATGATTGTTCTTTAATTTTTTTAATTTCTTTTATTTGATTTGATACTTCATTAATTTTATTATTAAAATTGCTTATTTGTTGTTGTAAATCTTGTTTATGTTTTTCAGATTGTTTCTTCTCTTTTTCTTTTTCATTAATTTCATTTGTCAGATTTTGATTCTGATGTGTAAGCATATTTATTGATTCATTTGATGATTTTATAAATGAATTTAACTTACTTTTTATATACTCGGTTTTATCAACATCATTTTCGTTTTTGTTTGTAAATTCATATTTATCATCATAATCATTTTCAGCAAATATACTGATATTCTTACCGGAAACAAGTTTTTCTTTTTTATTATCTCTGCTCACCAAGCATCAATACTTATGATATGTATTTATATTATCAACTCTTCTGTCTTTGAATTTTAAAACAGGATATGAGTATGTCTTTTTATCACTTTCTTTATTAAAGATATGGAAAGAAATTAAAAAATCCAATGAATTCCTTAGTTTTAATCCATTTTCAGTTTTTGTATTTTTTGTTCACATTAATTCACTACTTTTTTCAAGAATTATGTTTCTTATTTTATGATTCTCTTTTAGAGTATTGTATATTCTAAAATAATTTTCTTCGTATTTAATATTTATAAGCTGAATGCAAAGATTAGAAATATTTTGATATTCTTTTTCTAATGATAAGTCCAAAAACTCTATTCTACTTAATTCAAAATATAAATCTTTAATACTCTCCAGTTTCTTTAATTTAGTAAAAAGACAAATGCTATTAAATCTGTCAATCTTAAATTCTTTAATATAGGAATCCTTTAGCTTTACAATAAAAACTACAGTTGAAACCAACGGTCCACCTGTTTTTAAATCATTCCAATCATTATTTAACAAAACCTTTTCTAACTTCTTTTTGCTTGATAGCAAATCAAGATTTATTACTTCCAAGTTATAATTATCTATATTCTTAAATACTTCATTAAGATAATTAATATACTGATTTATATCATTAGAATTCAAGTAATTTAAATTCCTTCGAAATGTTTCTTGAAGAAACTTCTCCAGGGTTTTCTCTTTTTGTTTTTCAGAAATATGTCCTGCTTGAATTCTTAAATCGCCATACGAAAGCTTACTATTAAAATTAACAGCTATATTAATAGTAGATGTGTGTGTGTGTGTAGCAAGTTATCCACAACCATATTTAATTTACCTCACAATTTCTCTTATTATGAATTATTTATTCATAAATTTTACTATAAAAATAGGCAATTTATTGCTTTTTACTGATATTTTTTAGGTTGTGTTCTTACACAAGTTAAAAAAATACCCCTTAGGCATAGTCCTTTGAAAACTGAATAGTAATTATAATTCATTAAAATGTCTTGAATACATTTACT
>NZ_JBTHHK010000007.1:0-45758 GCF_054353875.1 Mycoplasma sp. 4013
ATAGAGAAATCGAGTATTGATTTTCTTGCTTAAAATCTGAATGACTAAAAAAGGTAGATTATTCAAAAATTACTTTCGATGAATTAAAAAAACTAATACACCAATACATAATTTGATATAATACAAAACGAATGCAATCTGTTTTAGATTGAAAATCACCTCAGCAATATGCAGAGATGATACAATATTAATTTTCTGTTAATTTTTATGTCCTTGTTTAGGTTGGATAACACTTATATAAAAAATAAGATTTTAGAAAATACAGCTAATGGTATCGATATTGATATAAGTGGTGTTAAGACAAAATCCGATTTATATATTAAAACAAGCATTATTTTTAAATCCATTTTATTTATTTTATTATTATGTTACTCAATATTATTTATAGTGATTATTGATCCAGATTATAATGTTTTAGGTATTTTAAAGCACCGAGTAAACTTTAATCCTATATGACTCTTTATTACATTAAACACTCTTCTCTTATTTTTATTTATCAGTTGGTTTTTTAGAGGCGGAAAGGCATCATTCAATATAAATGACACTTTTGAAAAATGAATTCAAAATAAATATAAAGATTTTTTTATAAAACAAAAGCACGATGAAGAACAAGAAGAATATTTAAAGTGAAAGCGTCCATCAGAAGATGAAAAGTTATAAAAACTTCCTACATAGGAAGTTTTTTACTAATTTACTAATTCTCTTCATCTAAATTTATTTATGCCAAGTTTTTTAAGTTCTTTGATATTAGAAATAAATACTGCAATACCTGCTAATAAACCAACTAATGCGATTGCTAATGCAATACTGATAATAATTCTATATCCTTCTAAACTAGTATGGAATCCGTTATATGGTGTGTATGCTTTTCCGATAGCTGATGACATTGGATAAAATCATGCATCTAATGAGAAACCAATAAATGACATAACTCCTACTGATGAAGTATAACTACCTTTTTCAATATGGATTTCATTAAGTTGAGCATATCTTAGTGTTGCCATAGCTCATGTTAGTGAACCAATAAACATAAATAATAGAATACTTAATACAATAATTAAGGTATTAGCATTTTGAATGTATCCAATCAAGATAATAACAACAATAGAAGCGATTGCTAATCCTGTCGAAATTACCAAAAACATAATATATGAACGTGTTTTATCTGCTCAACCACCAATTACTCAAGAAATAAAGATTCTAAATCCATACGAGATAATTCCGGTTAAAATAAATGAAATTCATCCTGGTGCCCCATATTCATTAACCAGCATTTGTAAAACATAATAAGGAAAAACAGTTTGGAAAGTGTACATTCCCATTAAAAACACTGATAATGCTCATAGTTTTCAATTCTTAAGTTTCTTAAATCCTTCTTTTAAAGATGCTTTAAATTTTACTCAAGAAAACTTTTCTTTTGGTTTGTTTGGATCTGCTACCACTTTTTCTATTGGTCGTTCTGGAACCAATAACATTACCAAAATTGCAACTAAAATCAAGAATGCTACTACAATAAAGATATAAACAGCAAATGGAACACCTGATGATGGAACTTGGTTTTTGCTTAATTTTCCAATTCAGAATGTTGCAATTAAGAATCCTAATGCTCAAATTAAAATAAATCCGATGATTCCGTTAAATGAACTTTCTAATCCATATGCATATCCTTGATTTTCTTTTTTAGCTTGTTGTGACACAAGCTTTCATAACGGACTTCAGAACACCAATGTCGATGTTACTCCTCAAAGTCCTCATATAACTGCATATTGTGCAAACAATGAAGCTCTCAATGCTGCTGTTTGTTGATAACTTCTTTGATTAAGCAACAAGATCGCAAACCACACTGCGATAATTGCTGTCGAAATAATCGCAATAAACAACAATCATCTGGAACTAAATTTGTTTGCTAAGAATCCGCCTGGAAGTTGGGTAACTAAAGTAACTATCCCGATGATTGCGATTAATATTGCAACTTGATCTTCTCGGATACCTAAATATAAGTTAAAGTTAGGAATAATATTTTTAAGATAGTAAGGTACTGCTATCACAAAAACATCAGCAGCGGCAAGAATAATTAATGCAACAATTTGCTTTCAGGTAAATTCTTTTAACCTATTTAGCATTTTACTCCTTTCTAATTTTATAATGAATTTTATTTAGCTAAATAAAATTCAGATAGAATGCTAAAGTATTTCACAAAGTCTTCTAAAAATGATACATGTCCTGTATTTTCAATAACTTTAACTGTAACATTTTTAGCATGTGCTAAAAAGTATGTTTTTGTTTTTTCACAATTAATAATCATATCATTTGATCCTAAAACCAATAATGTAGGAACTTTAATACTTTCGATTCCTGCTTCAACAGCATTGTGTAAACTTTCTTCAGCAAGTGAAAAACCTAGTTTCATTACATGTGGGTTGCTTGCTGCACCAGATTCAAAATATGCTCTTTGTTGTGCCTCAACACTAGGGTCTTGTAATGCTTGTAAATACACAGGTGATAAAGCACCTAACAGTGTCTTATATTCATCAAAGGTTTGTGGGGCAAACAATTTAAAGAATTCTTCTTTACGTTCTAATAAAGTCTTATTCATCGGTGAAACATAAATCATTTTAGCAAATAATTCCGGTGCTTTTTTGTATGCAAGTGAAATGGTTCCACCACCCATTGAATGTCCGATTAAAACAACATCTTTTAAATTGTTATCTTTAATGAATTTAATTAATAAGTCCGCAAATGAATCAACACTTACTTCATCACCATTTTTAGGTTCAACCATATTGTTGCCCGGAAATGCTAATGCATAGTAATCACTAAGTGTTCAGTGCTTCATAAATATATCGTGCAGTTCTGGATTTGAGTTAAATCCATGAACGAATATAATTGGGTTTTTTGGTTGATTATTATCCTTAACAACTAATGGATAATCATATTTTAATGTTTTCATAATCTCCTTTATAATTTAAATAACACATTTATGGAAATGTTTTTATAATAAACATAATTATTATACATTTTTTTAATAATTAGGTTGTTTATTTTTTATTTATTTTCTAAATATATTAATTATATTTTATTTTTTCCACACCTTATTGCAACTAAAAGAAAACTAGGTTAATAACCTAGCTATTAAATACTAATTTTCAAGTTTTCTTCATTTGTAATCTGTTTTACCAAGTCTTTTAAGTTCCAAGGTATTGCTTAAAAATACTATTACACCTGATAAAAATCCTAAGAATGCTACTGATAAAGCAACTAAGATAATGATACGATATCCTTGTAAACTTGGATTTGGTGTTCCATCGGTTGTAAAATGTTTTCCAATACCTGCTAAAATAGGTGAAAATCAAGCATCTGATGATGAACCAATAAATGACATAATACCAACCGATGAAGCATAGGTTCCTTTTTCAATATGAACTTCATTAACTTGTGCATAACGTAATGTAGCCATCGCTCACACACAGGTCCCAATTACAACAAATAATAAACTACTAATTCCAATTACCACAAAAGAACTTTTTATATATCCTATTAAAATGGTTCCTGCAAGCGAAATAAGTGCCAATGTAGTAGCGATAATTAAAAATAATGTATATGAACGGCTTTTATCTGCTCAGATTCCGACTATTCAAGAAATGAAGATTCTTAACACATATGCTATCAAACCAGTTAGTATCAATACCAATGTTTGGGGTGCATGATACTCATTTGTCATCATTTGCAGAGCATAAAATGGAACCACCGATTGGAAGATGTACATTCCCATTATAAAGAAAGCTAATGCTCATAATTTTCAATTGCGAATTGATTTTCAAAATGAAAATAATGATGATTTAAATTTTGCATATGTAAATGGTGTTTTGGGTTTATTTGATTTTTCTCTTGGTTTTTCAGGAACAAAAAATAAGGTAAGCACAGCAATTGCTAATAAAAATACTGCTAAAATAAACACAAAAACTGAAAACGGTACACCTTGATTGCTTGCTGGATTTTCTTTAACTACTGGGTATCATAATTTAATAAATAAAAACAATAACACTCATACAAAAATAAATCCAATAATACCATTAAATGAATTAACTACTCCATATGCAATTCCTTGATTTTCCTTAGTTGCTTGTTGTGAAACAAGTTTTCAAAGTGGTGCTCAAAAGATTAGTGTGGAACTTATACCCCATAATCCTCAAATAATTGCATATTGTATATATAATCCTTCATTATTATCATAAGTATAATTTTTAGTAGTTAATAATGCAGCCCCGAATCAAAATGAAATCAAAGCAGTAGTGACACAGGCTCCAAATAACAGTCATCTCGAACTATATTTGTTTGCTAAAAAACCGCCTGGTAGTTGAGTCAATAACTTAACTATACCTATAATTGTTATCAAATTAGCAAGTTGATCCTCACGGATACCTAAGGTTTGGTTAAAGTTTGGGATAATATTTCTAAGATAATACGGAATTGCAATAACAAATACATCAGCAGCAGCTAAAATCGTTAATGCTATTCATTGCTTAGGGGTGAATGATTTAAATCTCGCAAACATATTTTCCTTTCTTGTAAGAAAATAACATAATTTTATGTAAATGTTTCTATATATGCAAATAAAATTATATAGTATTTTCGAATATGTAAGATTTTTTGAGTTGATTATAATTAAAATTATGCAAAAACATTGCTTTGTGGTATTTTTTTGCATAATTTTATGGTATTTCTTTTCTTAGGATACCTTGTTTTTAAAACGAATTTTAAAACCAAAACAAACACATAATTTTTGAATATAAATCTACCTTATATGATATAATAAAGAAACTAAGGAGAAATATGACAATTAAAAACAAATTATTCTTTATTTCTTCAAGTGTTTCCGCATTAGCACCAATTGCTTTAGTTGTATCTTGCAATTCAGGAAGTCATAAAACTGGTGATGAAGCAAAAAGAGAAGTAGCAGATCAAATATTAAATAACTATGAAAATATTTATAAGAACAATAATACATTATCTTCATTAGGTGTAAGTGGAGTTTCATTTAGTATCGATGCTGAAACTAAAGAAGAAGTAAGAACAGAAGTGATAAAAGATTTAGCCGGTAAAGATGATGCTTTTGTGCAAAAACTTATTGAATATCTAAAAGATACAAAAGAAGCTACATCAGCTTATATATCAGGAAATACACCAAATGCAGCAAGTGGAGTAAGTAAACTTCAACAAAAATACGGGAGCGATGCTGTTCAACTTATGACAACAATATCTAATATATATCTAAAAATTACTCCAATTATCACTAAATCACTAACCAAAAATATTTCTGGTAGTTTGAATTTAGGATAAGTAAATTATAAATATTACTATTTAAATAAGGAAAATATGACATTAAAACGAAAATTTATTTCTTCTTTTACTGCTGCTTCTGTTATAATACCTGTTACTTTAACAGTTGCCTGTGCTCCGATATACAATAGTCAAGAAGCAAGTAAAAAGTCACATCAAGGAACTACAAACGAAGAAGATATTAGACAGATCGCTAAAAATAATGAAAATATTAATGTTATAAAGCAGAACCTTGCTCAAAAATTTACTACATTAATAACATCACAAAGTTCTAGTATTAATAATTCATTAGGTATTCATATTTCTTTTCCTGCTGACTTAACTAATGAAATGAAACAGGCTGCTCTTGAGGGGTTACAGCAAGTTAACGATATTAATGAATTAAAAAGATTGGAATCTTTTATTGAAGATACCAAAAGTTTATCTCATAAAATTACTTCTTCTGCTTTAACAGGTAATATTGACCTTAATAAAATTCAAAATGAAGCAAATGCTTTAGAGAAAAAACATAACACACCCGAAGATAAAAAAATATTAGAACTATATTTAAACATTATCTCTAAAATGAATTCAAGGGTGTCTCAATGAGCAAGAAGTAAATCAAACTCAATCCCTAATACTTACTCTAATATAAATAATTATGGTTCATATGGTTCAAATATTTATGGTTTAGATTACAGGTAAAAAACTGTTTTTTATTTATAAAAAGTAGTATTATATATAAGTATTCAGAGGTTGTAATGTCAACTAAAAAGAAGTTATTTTGAATTACTACATCAGTTATTTCTGCTGCAACAACATCAGCAGCAGTTATTTTTAGTATAAATTCAAATAACGAAAATAATTTTATTACAACAAAGACAAATATTTTTAATGATAAAGGAACTGGTGTTAAAAAAGACGATGAATCAAAAATGAAAGATTCAAAGGCTGATATTATCAAAAATCCTAAAAATACCGAAAACCATAAACTTCCTGATTTAGAACCTATTAATAAAAGACTAGAAGTTAAATTTACAACCAGAAAGGAAAATCTACTTGCTCAAATAAGTAGGACTTTACAACAACAGCTTGTCTCATACCAAGCAAATATTAATAATGAATCATCAAAAGATTTTTTAAGTGAAATTCACAGCAACTTAGTAAACTTAGAACCAAAAAATGTGGATAACTTAGTTAAAATTTGAAATAAATTAATTACTTTTATCAATAGCACGGAAGTTAAGACACCACAAAATCTAAACGATGAAATCACCAAATTAAAGCAAGAATACAATAATCTGTATAAACAAGAATTTGAAGTATTTGAGAATATTATAAGCAAATATAATGTTATTATTTCTTTAAAATATAAAGAGCAACAAAAATTACACAGTTTTCCTGTCGTTCCAGATAATCCTATTAGTGATACTAAACAAAAACAACCAAGCGACAATAAAAAGATAAATAAAATAACAAAAAAATTACACGAAGAAAACATCAAAGAATTTATAAATGAGTATTTAATCTTTAGAACTTACAACCATTTAGAATTACTTAAAAATTATAAAGAGCAAATTTTTATTACACTTATCAAAATTATTAAACAACTTGATGCAAATGATGTTATTTTAAAACAAGCAATAATGCTTATGAAAGAAATTTCAAATAATATTTCAAAAGTTGCTGATTCAAAAGATGCGGATTATAAAAAGAAAGAAAATGCTATTTTAGTTAATCTAGTTCAAAAACACCAAGAGGCATTTTTATTCTTACAAAAAATAAATCCTATTTATTCCAAAATAGTTAAAATTATTAATGAAAATCAGAATCCAAAAGATATAGACAAAATAAGTTAGATGAATTTAATCCATAGTTATAACTATGGATTTTTGTAAAAAATGAGATTTTATAAAATTTATCAACTTATTATGTTGTTTATTATATAACTAAGAAGAAAAGATTAATATAAAGTAAGACGCTGGGTTGGTACCACAACGGTGTCCTACTTTAGTGAATTTGGACAATAAATTGATATCAAATTATTGGTAAAGTTATATAGGCTGCACATATGTGAAGTTTTTAAAAAAAATAACAAGCAAACTTGTTATTGGTCAATTATTTGAAATGGAGCGAGTAAAGGGAATCGAACCCTCATAGTCAGCTTGGAAGGCTGAAGTTCTGCCATTAAACTATACTCGCATCTTTATTTACTATTTAATTATAGCACTAAGAGTTTTTTTTCAAAGAAAAAAATTATTTATTTTTTTAACTTGCTTTTTGTTAAAATATTTATATATTATCTATTATACATAATTTTAGGAGAATAATGGGCTTTTTTAAGAATTTAATCAATAAGGTTTTTAAACGAGATAAAAAAACAATTGAAGAAAAACAGCAAGAAATAGAGATCCAAAAACAAAAAGAAATTATTAATAGTGAAAAATTTAGAAAATACGAAAGTGGCCTTTCAAGTAGTTCAAATTTTGGTAAGCAACTTCTCGAGATTCAAAATCGACATTTAAAAATTGATGAAGATTTTTTTGACGAATTAATGGAGCTTTTAATAATGTCTGATATCAATTCTTCATTAGTTGATGTTATGCTTGAAAGAATTAAAAAGGAGGTTAAAACCAATAATATCGATGATCCAAAGCTTATTGGTGAAATAGTTGCTGATCAAATGTTTTTAATTTATACAAATGATTCAGTAACTAATACACAATTAGATTATCAAGACAACAGGCTAAATGTGTTTATTTTTGTCGGAGTAAATGGTTCTGGAAAGACTACTTCAATTGCTAAGATTGCTTATAAATATATAAATGATGGTAAAAAAGTATTAATCGCTGCTGCTGATACATTTAGAGCAGGTGCAGTAAATCAATTAGGAATTTGAGCCGAGCGTATTGGTGCAGATATTATCAAACCAACTAAGAATGGTGAGGACCCTGCTTCTGTTGTTTATAAAGCATTAGAAAAAGCAAAAAATGAATCATACGATTTATTAATCATTGATACTGCTGGACGCTTACAAAGCAAGGTAAATTTAATGAAAGAATTAGAGAAAATGGTTGGCATCATCAAGAGATTTGAACCATCAGCTCCACATGAATCATTGCTTGTTTTAGATGCAACTACAGGACAAAACGGATTATCACAAGCAAAAAGTTTTAAAGAAATTGCTGATTTAACTGGTATTATTTTAACTAAAATGGACGGAACTTCTAAGGGTGGAATTGTTTTATCTATAAAAGATGAATTTGGTTTATCAGTTAAATATGTTGGTTTAGGTGAAAAACTAACTGACTTACAAGAATTTGATTTAGAGTTATTTATCTATCAGATGACTAAGGATTTAATTAGTGTCTAAGAAGAGTTTAGAGAGTTTAACAAAATACAGTAAATTATTTGAAAAATATCGTAATTTTTTAACACAAAATCAACAACAACTGTTTCAGTTATATTTTTATCAAGATCTCTCGTATGCAGAAGTTGCTGAAATTGTTGCTACAACCAGAACATCAGTTTATGATACAATTAAACATACCTTACAAAAACTTGATAAACTGGAAGAAAAAATGCATTAAAAGCAAGGGAGCTTCTTCCTTGCTTTTATAATATTTAAACTGTTTTAATAACTACTTCTTTTGAATAATGTTCACCTTTAAGGTTGTCTCTTTCAACATGAATAATTTCAATTTTTTCATTTCCTTGTGTATGCAAGCCATGTTTTTGTCCACGACGGAAACCTTTAATTAAACCTTCTAATTCTTCTAATGAATTAGCTTTTGCAATGACTTCATTGCTAGATAATAATTTTGCTTTGTATTTATACATTTTATCTCCGTTTCTATGTATATTATATTATATCTTAGCAAAGATTGGATTTATAACAACAAATAATTAAGATAATTTAACTAAGATTACGAAAATAATATGAAAATAAAATTTTTGTTTGTGTAAATATAATATAGAATTTATCTATGAAAAAGAATAAACGAATATTTTGATTACTATCATCATTAGCAACTGCACCTATTTTAGCAGTTGCTTGTGCTAATAAAACGCAAGAAAAACCAAGAAAAGAAATTAAAGAAACTCCGATTGAAATAAAAAAACCTGTCGATACACCACCTAATCAACAACCCAACAATCCATCAAAAAAACAAGGTAATCCAGAAAATCATGAACCTAAAAATGATGAATCATCAACTCCTAAACCAAAAACCCCAGTTTCAGATAGTCAACAGCAGCAACAACAACCAATTGATAAACCAAAGAACGATGAGACTTCAAAAGATGTTAAAACACCAGATAACTCAGAAAACAAAACTAATACCGATTCAAGTAAGCAAAGCGAACAAGAAATAAGAGAAATCCAAAAGCACCCTGATACATCTAAAACTAACCCACAGCAATCAATAATGAAAAATGATTTTTCTGATGTTATAAACTTACAAAAAAATATCACTATAACTAATGCAAACAAATTCTACAAAGAACATGATTCTGCTGCAGCATGATTAAAATTAAAAACTGAAAAAAGCAATTTACTTAGCATACTAAATATTAATAATGAACTACAGAATAAATATAATGTAGCATTTACTGATACAAATAATGATTTTTATACAAACCAAAATAATGGAACAATAAATAATATTGCATTAACATTTACTACTAAAAATCCAAATATTGAAGAAAAAACTTTAAGATTCAATATAAATGGTTTTAAAGTAAATAATTCTACATCAAAAACAAACCAAAAAGAAAGTTTTTTAAGCAAAAAAACACTTACCGATAAGGTAACTAGACTATTTCCATCGTTGCTTGCTTATATGTTAATGTATTCAGAAGATCCAAATAAATATAATGAATTACAAATGCAGGCAAAAGAAGATGAAACAATTATTAATTTTGAACAACTATTTAATAAAAATACTAGCTTATTTACAAATGGGGTGGCTTCCTTAAATGATTCATTAAAAACACAGTTTTTAGAAAAAAATAAATCATTAGAAAACTTATATGAATATAAAATTACAGGTGTTAAATTCAACGATGAAGCAGGAACCTTAGGAATTCAAGTATTAATCAAAAATCAACATGATAATCATTCAAATGAAGCAAGTATTAATCAAGAATTTGAATTTAATGGTTTAAGAAAACTACAAAAAGATGTTAATATGCAAAACGATATAGTTTCTTACTTTATTACAGCAGCAGACTTAACATCAATTATTACACAAAACAATAATTTAAAACAAACAATTGACAAGCATAAAAATCCTAGTGCAGATATAGATATCACAAGTGAAATAGGTGACGTGCAACTTGCTCTTATCACTAAAAAGATATTTGATAAATTATTAGTTGATGTAACTGATCCATTAGGTGCATATAAAGTGAAGTATGCTTCATTAAACACTAAAAATTACATCGGTTTACAACAAGGATTTGTGTTATATCCATACTTTAGTAGACTTAATCAAAATATAAATAGTTCCGCATCTGATAAAACAATTCAAAATATGAAAGTTATAATTAAAAAATCAACTACAAATGGATACAATGTAACTTTTAATTTTGATGTTATCACACCTATAGGAGTAAGAAATTCATATAGTGATCTTTCTGATAACGGCTATGATGAAGAAAAAAATATTGTTCATCACGTAATTGGTTCAGTAAGATTGGATGCACTTGAAAAACGCTAAATCTGTCTTTTCAAAAAATACTAGTATTTTAAAATATTCGTTAGCTATTACTAATGTAGGTTTATGAACATCTGAATTAGATTTAGTTAATAAGTGATTTAGAAATAAGCAAGAAAATTTACTGGATTTAGGTTGTGGAGCAGGTAGAACATCATTTAATCTACAAGAATTAGGATATCAAAATATCTATGCTATTGATATTTCAAAAGAAATGGTTGATACAGCATTGCAAATAGCAAAATTGCTCCCTAATAATACAATTCGATTTAAATATATGGATGCTTGTGATTTAATTTTCCCAAACAACTTTTTTGAATATACTTTCTTTTCTTTTAACGGTTTTATCGGAATACCATCTGAAAAATCTCGTATTCTGGCATTAAAAGAAATTTATCGTACATTAAAACCAAACGGAATCTTCATCTTTACAGCACACCTAAGAGATGAAGAAAAATATAGACAAAGATTAAAACTAGAAAACATTCAACAAACTCAGGAATTTAAAATTGAAAGCAAAGGAGACTTAATTTTTAAAAACGAAGATGGTTTTTATGATTTCTTTCACCTTTATAATAAAGATGAACTGGTTAATTTGCTAACTGAAAATGGTTTTGAAGTCATTTCTATAATAAATAGAGATGAAAGTTATAACGAAACAAAAGAAGTTATAGAATTTGCTGATAATACTTACTTTTGAATATGTAAAAAAGTTTAAACCACTAGTGTGGTTTTTCTTTTATCGCTTGCTCATAGATATTTTCGATATCCTTAAGAGTTCTTGTAATTTTTAAATCCTCTAATTTAAAATCTACTTTATAACCTGATCCTGTTGCCCTTTTACTTGTTTGTTCTTTGCCTCTAAAATGAATATTTTGAATCTTACCATTAATTTTTACTGTCCCGTATTTTATAACTAAATCATTTTTAACTTTTTGCAAACCAAACTTAAAATCATCTTTATGGATAAAACTTATATATAAGTCATTTGGTGCAATATCCAAGAATGCTATAACATCCCAAGACTTATTTTCTTTAATCCCTTCATGTTGAAATTTCTTACTAACATCCAAGGTAGCGGTTTTTATTTCGATTTTAACTCCATCTACTACTATATCTCAATCACCGAATCCATCTTGTTGATAGATAACTTCCTTATTTAATTCCTTAAATATAGTTGTAAAAAACTTTTCTCCAACTCTACCTCTTTGATCAATTTGGATTTTTCTTATACTTGCAAATTTATCCGTTAATTTTCAAGGATGCTTATTAATTTCTTCATCAATTAATTCAATCAATTCTTCATAAATACTTTTAATCATTTTTTATCCGTTCTTCAATAGCATCAATAATAAGTTGTGTTCTAAGATTATTAGCAGAGTTTGTCGATTTAAAACTTTTAGATTTTCAATCAACACTTTCAATTATTTTTTGTATTCTTTGTTTTTCTTTTAAAATAACAATACCATATCCTCGATTATGTGGTAATTTAGAAAAACTTGTTTCTAAACTAACTTCTGAAAATGTTGTAGATGGTAGATAATAATCACACTTATCCAACATTTTAACATTTCTTTTTGAACTCGGTGTAGAGCCATTACTTAAAGAATATACTTTTATCCAGTCACTAACTTTTTTGGGTGGTTTAATTGGTTTTACACTATGAGATGGTAGTTTTGTTCATATCTGAAAAATACTTTTAACATTAATAATCTTGTTATTTGGATAATGAAATTTGTCATCATTTACCTTAAATTCTGCTGCTAAATAAAAATTCTTGTTTATTCTTAGCATCGGTGATCCTTTACCATTAGAATTAAAGAGTGGAGGTAAAATAAAACATATAAAGTCACAAAATTTTGCTGCATGATTGATAAACTGTAAAGCAAGTTGTCCACGAAGTCCAAAGGGTGGATTTCCAATAACAATGTTTCTTTCGTTTTTAGGATAATATTCTAATCAATCCTGTTTGATAATACTCTCTATTTGTGGTTCAATATCAAATGCATAAGTTTGATTAAATAATTCCTTAGGAAAATTATTAGAAAAACTCCCATTTCCAGCCGATGGTTCTATTAAGTCATATTCTTTTAAGTCTATATCATAGTGTTTTTTAATAAATTTAACCGTTTTTTCAATCATTTGTTTAGCAACCTTTACTGGCGTAAAAAACTGATCCATATTTTTATAATACTGCTGCTCATTAAAATCAGCTTGATATTTATGATTTAAAAGTTTATTTATATGGTTAAAGTAGTTGCTTGGTACTTCTTGCTTTAAAATTCAACGATTTATTGTCCCAGTATGTAGGTTTCATAACTTTGCTATATCATTTATCGAATGTAAATTCAATATTTCGCTTTTGAATACATGGTATAAGTGTTTTTTATCCATATTATTTTAATCCTAATAATTTATCCACACGATCTAGCAAAGAATCTAAATCCTTTTCTTTTTCTTTAACTTTTTCTTCAGATTTTTTTATATTTTCATCGTGTTTTTTTATTGTTTTAACACTAAAATCACTTAATGGATCAATATTTTCTTGTTTCTGAATATCATTGATAAAAATATGCTGAATATTATTAAGATCAATATAACCTGTTTTTTCTTTTGATTCTATATATCCTAAGTATCTAATTAAATTATGTTCTATGGATTGGATTAGTAATTCTTGTTTTCTGCTAATATTTGCAACTTTGATATTAGCACCTAATTCCTTGATTCCTGCTATTTTTTTTCCTTTTATTGATTTAGATGTTATAGGTAGTTTTGAGCCCTTTATTTTGCTTCAATAACCTTGTTTTGAAACAAATAAATATTCATCTTCTAAATTAATTATTCTAAAATCACTAACTTTATCACTGAGTGACAAGTAAACACCTTTTATCCCTTTTGCTTTGGTTCCATAAGTATTAATTTCTATTTCAGGATAGCAAGTTATTAGTGATTCATCGGAAACTATTAAAAGATGGTTTTGGTTATTTGATAAATAAGCACCAAGCATAATATCATTATCAATTAAAGACATTGCTACATAAGTTTTATTAACTCTTTGGACAGCAAAATCACTTAATTTGGTTCTTTTGAAAAATCCGTTTTTGCTTCCAGTGACAATAAATAAATCAGAATTTCAATCTGCTACTTCAATCACAGAGATAATCTTTTCATCTATTTTAAGGTTGAAAAGTTCTTTTAAAGATGTTCCATAATCTTTTCATTTATTTTCAGTTATTTTATGAATAGGTAGAATTATGTAATTACCTAAATTAGTAAACACTAGTAAATTATGCATTGTATTCATTTTAGATATATGAATAATGTTGTCATCTTCCTTAAGATAATAATTGCTTAAATTATTATTTTCTTGTGTTTTTTGACTAAATCTTTTAATATAGCCATTTTGCGAAACACAAATATAAACATCTTCTTCTTTAATTAAGTCGGTTTCTTTATGTGAAAAATCAAAACTTTCAGTTTCTATCAAGGTTTTTCTCGGACTAGCAAACTCTTTTTTAATTTCATTAAGTATTTTTATAATAAAATTATTAAATTTTTGTGGATCACTAAGCAGTTGTTCAATATGAGCAATTTCTTTTTCTAAATCTTCTTTTTCTTTTAAATATGCCTGTTTATCTGTCTTACTTAAACGGTATAATCTTAACTCAGCAATTGTTGTTGCTTGAATTTCACTAAATGCAAAATAATGCATCAAATCTTTTATCACACCTGCTTTTGAACCTTCTGATTGACGGATAACTTTAATAACTTTATCTGTAATTTCAGAAACTTTAATAAAACCTTTAACAATTTCTAAACGTAATTTGTTCTTTGTTAAATCATATTGCAATGTCTTGGTTTTTATATTCTTAACTTGCAATGAATAACTTTCAAGCATATCTAATAGAGATAAAAGTTTAGGTTGATTGTTTTGAATTACAGTATTATTATATGAATAAGAAACCTTAAGTTGTGTTTTTTGGTATAAATATGATAACACACTTTGTTCATTAACACTTGGGTGCATCGTAATAAGAATATTTATTCCATTTCGATCAGATTGATCCTTAATTTCAATTACCCCATCGATTTCACCTTTGTTAATTAATAAATCAATTTCATATACCAATGCTGATTTAGCAACTCCATAGGGAATCTGTGTAATTTCTATATACTTATAATTATCTTTTGTATATAAATTACATTTACTATATAAATGTATTTTTTCTTTTGGATTATTACCAAATTCAAAAGCATCATTAATCCCTTTGATTCCTTTGATAATCCCACCTGTCGGAAAATCTGGTCCAAAAATGTATTTTTGAACTTCTTTTAAGGTTATATAAGGCTTTTTGATTTTTGCAATAGTAGCATCAATGACTTCACCAAGATTATGTGGTGGTAAATCAGTAGCCATACCAACAGCAATTCCTTTTGCTCCATTCACTAATAATGTAGGGAAAATTGATGGTAGCACAGCAGGTTCTTGCTCACTATCATCAAAGTTAGGAATAAATGCAACAGCATTCTTTTTTAAATCATTTAAAATATATTGACATACTTTTGATAATCTTACTTCGGTATAACGCATTGCAGCAGCAGGATCATTATCTACTGACCCGATATTCCCATGCATATCAAGTAACGGAATATTTGATTTTCAAGACTGTGACATATTAACCATCGCTTCATAAACCGATGAATCACCGTGTGGGTGGTATTTACCAATAACATCACCTACTACTCTAGCTGATTTTTTATAAGGTTTATCATAATCAAGACCTAATCCATACATTGAATATAAAATCCGTCTTTGAACGGGTTTTAACCCATCTTTAATATCCGGTAATGCTCGTTGTTGGATAACATATTTTGCATAGCGACCAAATCTTTCTGCCATTATTTTATCTAATGATTCATTGATTATTTTATCTATAATTGCTTTTTCAGTTGCACTCATATAACTCCTTAATTCTTTAATTATATAATTTATTCATGTATTTTATTAAAAACAACAATTCCATAGAGTTGTTGTTTTTATGTAAGTCTTTGCTTAATTTTTATCTAGGTTTTTTCTTTTACCTAAAAAACCAAAGATCTTTTTCATTCAACTTGGCATCGATTCTGCATTTGGATCTGGTTCGCGAAGCAACAAGGTACCAAGTACAGAAATCAATCCAAAGACAATAATTAAGATAAACTGAATTATTGAATATTTAAGTGTATTTGGATCAACTTGTCCTGCAGCAACTGGATTTACACTCTTACCAATTAATGTAACAGCTGAAATAATAATTAATCCAACTGTAAACATTAAGTATCCAAATCCTCAAATTAAACTAAACATTCAACCAATGGTTTGTGGATCACGTTCTGGATATTCGTGTGGTAGATTAAGCATAACGCCTTGAATTCCTCAAAGACATAATCCAGTGATAAATGCAAAAATGTAGAATATTACTTGTGAACCAACACTACCATTTGAAGGAACAATTCATTTGGTAAATACAACCATTGAGAATATGTAAAATAATATTCCGAATGTTAGAGCAAATACTTGATAAAGTTTACGTTTTAATTTAAATCTTGATCAAAGCCCGATTGTAATAGGACCTAAAAACACTGCTGCTCAATAAATAACTAATCAAATATTTATTAGTTTTTCTAAAGGAGCAGAAGCAATTTCTTTTGTTGCTTTATCAAAGTTTCTAAGTGTTGTTAAATCAATAAATAATCTTTTAGATAAAACTTGTGGAAGTACTACTGCGCATAATCATCCACCATAAACTAAAATTCAAATGTATGTTTGCTTTTTCTTCAAATACATTCATAAAAATACGAATGGATTAGGTTCTTTTGCTCGCTCTTGTGCTGTTTTAATTCCGAATCTAGAACCAACAAAAATGAAAATAAGCAATGGTATAATGTTTAATGCACTAATTACAGTAAAAATGATTTGTCATGCACTTTTTACATCATTAGGATTTGCTGCCAAAAATGTTACAACTGTAATAATTGAACCAAGAGGGAAGAATCAAATTCCAAATTGTGAAACTATTGATTTAGTTTTTGTATTAAAGAATCTAGCAACAACTGGCTGAGTAAGAATTATCAACATTGTTCCACCGATAGCCATCAAAGTTCTAAAGATAACAAAACCTACATATCCACCTTGAGAAGCCGGAAAAATTCATTGCGCTGGAATACCTATTAAAGTCAAAATAAATGCTATAATAACTGTCCAACGATGTGCTAATCTAGTTAAAATAACAGCAACTAATATTGAACCAATCCCGCGACCTATCGTAATACCTCAGTTAGTTGCTTGATTAGTTAGCTGAAATGCAGCATTATTTTCTATATTAAAATGTCCTAGAACTCCAGGTGTGCCTTTTCCGCCGCCATTGAGCAATCCACTAAAACCAAAATTTACAACAAACAGTGTATAACCAAAAGAAATTGAAATTCATAATAATAATCCATAGAATAACTTTTTCTTAGGTGACATACTTTCGATGTTATCTAAATGTAACATCTTTAATATCGTTTGCATAATACACCCTTTCTGAGTCTTAAACTCTATTAAATTATAAATTGAAAATTATAAATTAAAATATTTTTACATATTTATAATATTTATTTTGCATATAATGTAAAAATATTTGCACATTTATTAGTCTGTTTTATTTTTAAGACTATTATTTAGCAAAAACTGGATTTAATGTGGATAACTTCAAAGTTATTCACAAGTTGATTCAATTTATATGAATATAATTTAGATAAAATAAATTATTGTATAATTAAACAAATATAAGGTAAGGTATCAATGAAATCGAAGCAAAAATTATGATTTTTTATTACATCAGGAATATTATTATTTGTCTTAATAATTGTCCTCTTAATAGTCTTTATTAAATTGCAACCACAAAAATGACATCTTATTTTAATAGTTATTGCTCTTTTCTTTTCTTTAATCTTAATTACTTTGATTTTATATTTTGCAATTATTAACTTTGCAAAATCACGTGAACTAGTAAAGCATTCCTTTAATCGTTTTGTTGAAAAAATAATGACTAATAACTCAATTGGTTTAATTATTTATGATACCTCTGCTGAAGTAATTTGGATTAGTGAATTTATTAAAAATAACTTTCATAATGATTTCATTGGACTAAAAATTACAGATGCAATCGAAAAAATTGATGCAAGTGTTAAAGGTAAAATTAAATATAATAATCCAGAAAATATAATTTTACAAAACAATAATAATTATTATGAAGCACAATTTTGACCATTAGATAACACAGTTGTAATACGAGATACCACTATTAAAACATTATACAAAAAAGAACTACACGAACAAAAACCAGTTATCGGTGAATTGGAAATAGATAACTACAGCCACTACCAATCAGTTTTCTCTGAAGAACAACTTTTTAAAATTAATAAAGTTATTATTGATGCATTAAACGAATCGGTCGAAAAATATAATTTAATTTATCGTCAATATACAAATGGTAAATTTATTATTCTGACTAATGAATTATCTTTAACAAAACTTAAAGAAACAAATTTTGAAATTTTTACTAAAATCAATGATCGACTTATTGATAAAGAAGTTACAAAACTTTCTGTTTCTTTAGGCTTAGCAGTAGGTTGAAGTTCATTAGAAACAAAACTTTCACAAGCAAAAAAAGCACTAGTACAAGCTCAATCACGGGGAGGGGATCAAGTTGCAATCTTCTCTGATATTAGTAAACCACAGTATTTTGGATCATACACCGAAATATTTGCAAATAAAAATCGAACCAGAATTAGTGGTTTAGCACAAATTATCGCAAATAAGCTTAGCGATGATAAAATTAAAAATGTTGTTATTTATGGACATAAATGAGCAGATTTAGATGCAATCGGTTCTGCTTATGGAATATATACAATTGCAAAAGCTTTTCAAAAGGATGCATATATTTCTATTACGACTATGGATAATACAACAAAAAATTTCTTACAAGCAACCAAAAAAAATAATTTATTTATCAAATCTACACAAGCAAATAATTTAACATCTGAAGATTCATTGGTTTTCCTAGTAGATAACTCTGACCCTGAAAGAACAGATAACATTGATGCATTAGTTAATACAAATCGTGATAATGTTTTTGTTTTAGATCACCATAGACTAGGGAAAACTATTGATTTTTGTCCAAAAAGCAATCTATATGTAGATACAACTGCATCTAGTGCATCCGAAATAGTCACCGAAATATTAATGTTTTTATCTTATAAAGTTGATGTTAACAAAGAAGTGGCACAGTGGCTTTTAAATGGTATTTATTTGGACACATCACAGTTTTCTAAGTCAGCATCAAAACGCGCTTTTGAAGCGGCTGCATGATTAGAATCGAAAGGTGCTGAACCAAATATTAGTGGTGAACTTTTAAAATATGATGATGAAACAGCAAAAAAAGTAAAAGCATTATTAGAAAACATTCTTGAAATTAAAGATGGATATTATCTTGCTTATTCAAATCAAGAAGCATCCAACGATGTTATTTCGATAGCCGCAAATGAAGTACTAAAAGTGCGTGGTCGTCGTGCTTCATTTGTAGTAGGTAAATTACCTAATTCTAAAAGATATAAATTAAGTGCGCGTGGAATTGATACAAATGTGCAAGTAATCGCTGAAATGGTTGGTGGTGGTGGACACTTTACAACCGCGGCGGCTGAATCTGAAGAAGATTTAGAAACATTCGCAAATAATATAAGACATGCAATTACCGTTGCTGAAAGGACATAATATGAAAATAATTTTATTAAAAGATTGTAAAGATGGTAAAGCTAACACTATCATCGATGTGGCACCCGGATATGGAACAAATTTTTTAATCCGTAAAGGATTAGGTGTTGCATTTAATATTCAAACACAAGCACAATTAGAAAAGAGACTTAATGATTTAGTTGCTAACGAACACGAAAATCGCACCAATGCATTAAGACAAAAAGAAAAACTTGAAGATATTACTTTAAAATTTCAACTAACAGCAAATATTGATGCCAATTCAAGCTTAAATGTACATGGTTCAGTTTCTACAAAAGATGTTGATAAAGAACTCAAGGAACTAGGATTTAAACTTCCGAAGCATTCATTACAAAAAATTCATTTGGTTTCCGAAGGAAGTCACGAAATCGATGCTATCTTATACAAAGACATTGTTGCTAGAATAAAAATTCAAATTATAATCAATGTTAAGAAATAAATTTAAAAAACCTTTTTATAAAAATTTTGAAGATCTGAAAATTAAAGCCTACAATAATACATTATTTGCTGATAAGAGCGTTGAACGTGAAACGCTTGCACTTATTTTAACAGATGATGAAAAGCAACATTTGGGTTGTGATTATTTAGATATTGACGACTTTTTTATTCCTGAGCATAAGCAACTTTTTGACTTAATCAAATACAAACGTAGCAAATCTTCTCCTCATCCTACTTTTTACGGTTACATTGAATTGACTGAAACATTAGAATCTGATGTTTCACTAAGAAATCGTTATTCATTAGTAAATGAAACCTTATTAAGTTCCCTTTCTACACAATTTAATAATCAATCTAATTTTAATTATAATGTTGAAAAACTAATTGAATTAACCCGTTTACGTGCATTAGAAGTTTTTTATGGGGAAAGTTTACAAGCATTTAAAACTAATAACGAAATTTCTTGGGAAAACTCATTAAATGACTTTGAAACATTTATTCTTACACATAATGAGCGGGGATTAAAAAACAGTTCGTTTATTTCATTAAATGATGCAACAGATAGTTTTATTGAAAAACTTGAACAAATGATTCAAAGTGGTGATGTTGATGCAGCATCAGTTTTTAGTGGTTTTGATGCAATTGATCAATATACCAAAGGATTCAAACCAGGTCAATTTATCGTATTAGGAGCCCGTCCGGGGGTAGGAAAGACTGCATTAGCATTAAACATTGCCAAAAATATTACAAAAGACCCAAACAAATCATGTGCTTTTATTTCACTGGAAATGCCCGTGCATGAATTAGTTTCACGTTTTTATGCATCTATTTCAAATATCGAATTGAATAAATTACAAAACCCTAAATTTTTAAAGCACGATGACTTTATGAAATTACGAAATATCGCTGCTATTACCAAGGAACAGTCTAATTTATATTTTGATGATGTTGCTACAAGCAAAATTCAGGATATCATTTGAAAAATAAAGCAACTGAATAAAGATTTAAATGGTGGTTTAAGTTTTGTAATTGTTGATTATCTGCAACTAGTCAGCAGTGATGGTCATGGTGGTAATCGTAATACTGAAGTTTCTGCTATTTCTCGATCATTAAAAACAATGGCATTAGATCTTAAAATCCCGATTATGGCACTATCACAACTTACTCGTAATGTAGAAAACAGAGAAGATAAACGTCCACAATTAATAGATTTACGCGAATCGGGTAGCATTGAACAAGATGCAGATATTGTTATCTTTTTATCTCGTACTATCTTAGATAAAAAGAAAAATCAAAATAGTAACGATATCACCGATGCATACAAATTAACTGAAGTAACAATCGCAAAAAACCGTAACGGTTCACCTGGTTATGCAGAATTATTATACGAAGGAAGAATTGTTGCTTTTAAGGAACACGAATTTAGAAAGGACGAATAATGGACCCATATTCCACTAGTCAGAATCCTTATATAGGAGTATGATGCATTTTATAGTTTTACCATTTTTACTGCTTCTATTTATTCTATCAGCAATTTATAGTGGTTGCGAAACAGCTTATTCTACTTTTTCAAAAGCAAAAATCTATGAAATGGAAGAAAATAAAGAGCGAGCAAGCAAACTTATTAGCAAGCATACTAAACGTTATAATCGGATTCTGACAACTATTTTAATCGGAAACAACCTAGTTAATGTTATTTCATCAATTCTGACATCGTGATTTTTATCACAACTAATTCCTAATAATAATACTTTATCAATTATTATTTCAACTGCTATTGTAACACCTTTGCTAGTTATTTTTGGTGAAATTACACCGAAATTATTAGCAAAAAAATATCCAAAAAAATACTTACAACTTTTTAGTTGATACATCGATGTATGTTACTGAGTTTTTTGAATTTTAACTTGGCCGATTTCGAAAATTTCAAAACAAGTTTATGTAACAAACTCTGAAGAAGATTTAAAAAATATGATTAACCTTGCCCAAAGCGAAGGTGTGCTACAAACTGGAGAAAGTTTACTTGCTAAAAAAGCATTAGATCTAGATTCTACCAAGGTTTTATCTCATTATATAAAACTTAAGGATGTAACAATACTAAATTATCGGTCAACTGTTTCTGAAGCAAAACAAGTATTTAAAGAAACAAATTATTCAAGGATACCAGTTGTCAAAAAAGATGAATTAATAGGAATAGTATTATTGAAAGATATTTTTGATATCGAAAAAGGTCGGATTGAAAAATATGTAAAATCTGTTCCTTTTGTCTCTGCTAATTCAATATTATCATCCGCCCTAGAGAAAATGCGTGCTGCCCGCGCACATATGGCATTTGTTGTAGAAAATAATAATTCACCTGATATTGTAGGAATTATAACTATTGAAGATATTATTGAAGAAATTATTGGTGAAATTTACGATGAATATGATGATGATGAAGAAATTTATGAAATTTCACTTGAAAAATCAAGAGTAAAGGGTAATGTCGTAATGCACGATCTTTTCAAACAACTTGAGCTTTCTGCTGATTTATTAAATGAAAACGAGAAAGAACTTACTTTATATAAATGATTTTCTCAAAAAATACATCGAGATCGTCTATATAAAAAATCACGTTTTGTTTTAGAAAACAAAGTTGTTTTTAAAGTAATTGAAGCACAAAAAGATGATGAAAAAACATTAATAGAAGTGTCCATTATTTAGCCAGCTTTGCTGGTTTTGTTTTTAATAAATAATTTACACTAAATTAATAGATTAATTTATAATATAAAAACAGAGGTATTTTATGTCAAAATTTATATTTATCACAGGTGGTGTTATTTCAGGGTTAGGCAAAGGTGTTGCGGCAGCATCAATTGGAAACCTGCTCAAAGCAAAAGGTTATAGTATTTTTGTTTTAAAATTAGACCCGTATTTAAATGTTGATCCAGGGGTGATGTCACCATTTGAACACGGTGAAGTTTATGTTACTGAGGATGGTGGAGAAACTGATTTAGACCTAGGACACTATGAAAGATTTATTAATGAAAACTTTTCAAAGGATTCGAATTTTACCAGTGGACGTATATTTCAAAACATTCTTGAAAAAGAGCGCAAAGGTGTTTTTAAAGGTAAAACTGTTCAATATGTCCCGCATGTAACTAATGAAATAATTTCTGTTATAAAAAATATAGAAAAAAAATATAACAGTGATTTTGTTATCATCGAAGTTGGTGGTACTGTTGGTGACATCGAATCAAATCCTTTTATTCATGCTTTATCACAAATGGGTTATTCAAATTCTAACGACACTTTCTTTATCCATGTTACATATGTTCCTTTTTTAAAAACATCAGGTGATTTTAAAACAAAACCTACACAGTTTTCAGTATCAACTTTAAAAGGTTTAGGTGTTAAACCTAATATGATTTTACTACGTTCTGATGATTCGCTTCCAAACGAAATAATCAAAAAAGTTGCATATACTTCTTTATTAACCGATGAATATGTGGTTTCTGTCCCTGATTTATCAAATATTTATGATATTCCTTTATATTTAAATAAAAAAAATGTTGCTTCGAATATCTTAAAATATTTTAATATGCAAGATAATCAGGCAAAATTAGATGATTGAAAAGCATTTGCTCGTAAGGTTGCAGCTAACAAACAAAAATCACTTGTAATAAAAATGCTAGGTAAATATACAAGTTTTTCAGATGCATATAAATCAATTAATGAAGCACTAAAAATTTCTGCAATTGATTTAAAAATAGACATAAACTTAGAATATGTTGATTCAAGCACCCTGAACGAAGAAAATATTAAGCAAGTATTATCAAATGCAGATGGAGTTGTTATCCTTCCCGGTTTTGGTATCCGTGGGTTTGAAGGAAAAGTTTTAGCAGCAAAATACACAAAAGAAGAAAAAATCCCTACTTTCGGGATATGCTTAGGAATGCAGGCTATGACAGTCGCACAGGCACGCAAACAAGGTTTAACCGATGCTACTTCTCGAGAATTTGCACAAGGTGAAAACGAAATTTATGTGCTCGATTTTATTAAAGGGAAAAGTGCTAAAGATAATTTGGGTGGAACCTTGCGTCTTGGTGCTTATGAAACTGTATTTAAGCCTAATTCACTCATTAGTAAATATTATAAATCGGATTCTATTTGAGAGCGTCACCGTCATAGATATGAAGTTAATTCAGCATATATAAATAACATCCAAAGTGATGACTTTATATTTAGTGGTTTTCACCCTACTTTAAAACTTGTGGAGACCTGTGAAGATCCAACCCAAGATTTTTATATCGGGGTGCAATATCACCCAGAATTCACTGCACGACCATTACAACCACATAAATTATTTACTCGCTTTTTGCAAAGTGCAAGTAAATTTAAAGATAAAAATGTATAAAAAAGATGCTTTAGTTGATAAGACTAAAGCATTATATGTACATATATATGGAATTAATTTTTTACAAAATATTTATTACAAAATTACTTTTTTTAAATTATAAGTGATAAAAAGTTTGATAATTGTATAGAAAAAAATATAAGAAGTTGTCTATAGTATATGAAAGGTTTAACTATAAACGATTAAAAGCTTAAAAAAATAAAAAATATTATAAATTAAAAATTAAATTAAAATTAAGAATGGTGCACGAGGAGGGACTCGAACCCTCATGCCGTAGAGCACTAGAGCCTAAATCTAGCGTGTCTGCCAATTTCACCACCCGTGCAAGGGTAGTTTTTGTGTAAAAAAACTCGCTTTGGTGCCGTCTATAGGACTCGAACCTACGACCTACTGATTACAAGTCAGTTGCTCTACCAACTGAGCTAAGACGGCATATGGTGGAAGATAAGGGACTCGAACCCATGACATTCGCCTTGTAAGGGCGACGCTCTCCCAACTGAGCTAATCTTCCAAAATGGCAGTCTGTACGGGAATCGAACCCGTGCATGCATGGATGAAAACCATGTGTGTTAACCGCTTCACCAACAGACCATAAATGGCGCCGATTATTGGGATTGAACCAACGACCAACTGGTTAACAGCCAGCTGCTCTACCGCTGAGCTAAATCGGCATTTGCATTTAATAAATTGCTAACTAATTATAGCACAATCAAAAAATAATCAAAATTTGTTTTTTATTTTTTGTCCAATCCTTTGTGTTTATATATTATAACAATAAAATCATTTTCTTTAAATTTTTGATATAGTAAAACACACATAAAATGTGTGTTTTGATGTTATTATACATTTGAAAAAATTGCTCATAGAATCAACACAATAGCAACACCTACAGTTAATCCTATAATCAAAGGTCAAATTAGTCTTACATTTGCTAATTTATTTTTTTTATTTACTTTTTGAATTTCTTGTTTTTCCATAATTTATCCTTGTTTAAATATTATACATTATTTTTGGATAAATACATTTGAAAGAAATTTTTTTGTTTTCTTCTTATTCGCTAATCACTTACTAGTAACAGTCGCCATTGATGCTGCACCTGCTAATAAAAAAGCGTTTTCACTATTTTGATTCTTTAAATAACTTGCAGCAAATATTGAAATCATTGTATCACCTGCACCAGTTGCAGAAACTAAGTCAACCTTTTGTTTAATTTTTAGAGTATAAAAATCTTGCTTTGAATCTAATAAATATGCACCTTTTTCACCATTTGATACTATTACATTTTCAGCACCTAAATTTTGTAATTGTTGCATAGAATGTTTTATATCATGAACTGAATCTGATAAACTAGCAAATATCATCTTTAATTCATCTATATTGGGTTTAATTAAAAATGGTTTAAATTGCAAAAAATTAATAAAATTTGAACTCTCTATATCCAAAACAACCTTTATATTCTTTGAAGAAACAAATTCGAGTATCCTCAATAACAGTTCTTCATCTGCTTTACCCATAAGCATTAAAACATCATCCTTAGTAATTTTATCAAGTTCTTTAAATAACTTGTTTTCTTTGTCTGCATTAATCAATGTTTTTGGTCCGTTGAGTTCAAAATCAGTTGTTTTTCCATAGTATTTAATATTAATGCGAGTTTTTTGTTCTGTTGCTATATTTAAAACATCAAGTTTTTCTTTTGAAAAAGTATCTTTTTGGAACATATCAAAAGTTTGTGAGTCAAAAAATGTTATTGCTTTATTATCAAAACCGTGTCTTTTTAATACTACTGATGCATTTAAACCCTTACCACCAGGTAAAAGTTCGAATTCACCATAACGGTTCACTTTCTTTAAATCAAAATTTTCAGATGTAATGAATAAATCTATTGAAGGTGATAATGTAAGTGTATAAATCATTAATTTACCTGTGGTTTTTTAGGGAATTTTTTATTAATATAACTTGCAAGTCAAATAGTACCAGCTGATGCGAATGAACCAGCGATTAATGCTAATAAGAAAAATACTATACCTAATCCTATTGATAAACCAATATTATTACCAAACAATGATGAACGTGCTAAGAAGATAACGAAGATTCCACCGTGTGGAGCAATTATATTAACTCCGAGAGCTGCTGTAATTAAACCAGCAACAACTCCACCGACAATATTTGCAGGAATCATAACCTTTGGATTTTTTGCTGTATACGGAATTGCTCCTTCTGAAATAAACGACAATCCAAAGAGAATGCTTGATCATTTACCTGCATCACGATCTTCTTTTGATCATAATTTCTTGGTAAGAAACATTGACACTGATATTCCAAGTGGAGGCACCATTCCGGCAGCCATAGCGGCAGCCATTGGTATAGAACTTGTTCCTCCAGAAATTGATAATACCCCGAAAATATATGCAGCTTTATTTATTGGCCCACCTAAATCAACAGCCATCATTGCTCCAATGATAATTCCTAATAATCAAGCTAAATATGGTTTGCTTTCAAATAATTTTAAGAATAAATATAATCCCAAGTTAATGTAAATTAAAACTATATTTACACCTCAAAAGATAATTGAAATAGCAAATGTTGAAATTAAAGGCATAAATAAGATGTTCTTAATCCCTTTCATGCTTTCTGGTAATTTACCAAAGACATATTTAGCAAAAACAATTACCATTGCAGCAGCAAAGAATGCACCTAATATTCCACCAATGAATCCGGACCCTGTTTCAAGCACTTTATCTGCATCTGCGCCTGCTGCTTTAATACTTTCACCTAAGAATCCGTATGTTTTAGCAAGTTGCCCACTTGCTATTGCTCCAACTACAAATCCAGGTAGCAATCCTTGACGACCTACAATTGAAAAAGTTATATATGCAGTTAAAATAGGAACTGCCAAACCAAGCCCAATTTTACCAATTTGGAAAATAATATTTGATACTGGTGCATTAAATCCGAAACTTGATAAAAATTCTTTTGAATCAACATTAGTTCCATTTGATGAGCCAATAATTAAGTCAATAATGAATGCAATCGCAAGCATAATACCACCAAAAATAATAAATGGTAGCATATGAGAAATCCCAGACATCAATGAACGATACATTTTTTTAGCAAATCCATCAAAAGTCATTGCTGCTTCAGTTTGGTTGCTTGGTGCATTTATTCCTTGTAATTTATTTCCTTGCTTATCAAGTATCTTCTTAATTTGTTGCTCTGGTTTATGAATAGCTTTTTGAGTTGATATTTCGATAACATTATCACTATTAGCAAATCTTGATTTTTCAATTTCGCGATCTACTGCTAAAATCACACCTTTAGCATTTTTGATATCATCATCAGTTAGTTTATTATCAATCCCATCAGCTCCTTGTGTTTCAATTTTAATTTTTACATTCATTTGCTTAGCTTGCTCATATAATTTTTCTTTAGCCATAAATGTATGTGCAATTCCAGTTGGACAAGCTGTAACAGCGACAATATCGTAAATATCATTATCTGATTTTGTATCAGTTTGTACATTTTCAAAACTATCAATTAGGTTTAAAAATTCATCTGCAGTCTTTATTTGTTCTAGTTTATTTATAAAATCTGCTTTAATTAACAAACTTGATAAATTAGCCATAATTTGCATATGTTCGCTTGAACGATCATTTTTAGATAAAACTATTCCAAAAATATATTTGATATTTTGATTATCAATAGAATCTCAATTGAAATCTGAGGTTCTTATAAAAACAAGGGTATTTTTTAAAACAATATCATCTCCTATATGTGGCATTGCGATATGGTCACCTATACCTGTGGATGCTTGATTTTCGCGTTCTTTAAATAATGCTAATGCTTTATCTTTATCCGATACATATCCTTTTTGATAAAGTTCATTTGATAAAAATTCTAATGCTGCATCCTTATTAGCAAAACTTTGATCAAAAAAGATAGTATCTTTTTGTTCGAATAATTTTGTGATTTTCATTTTTCTCCTTTCTTTTTTGTATATTAAATAATAACAAAAAAGCAAAAAGATGTAATTAATTATTCAAAAATTTGGTGTTTTAACTTATTAGCAAATTTATTTTGTTATATAATTAACAAGTTATAAATAAAGGTATATAAATCGTATATTTACTTTTATATCTATATCATAGACTTAAAAGTAGAATATATAATTTTGTTATTTTTATAATAAATTAATTTTATACCTTTAAATTTATAATAAATAAAGTGTATTTATAAGGAGAAACTATGAAAAAACCAATCTTAACACAAGAGCAACAACTTGATATTCTAAAGCAACAAATGCAATTCTTTATAGATTATATTTTAAGAAGCGAGTTATATAGTTATATTAAAAATAATCGGAAAATCCAGGTATCAAAAAATTTTAATTCCAAAAATGGTTTTTACGAGCGTACCCTGAATACACAAATAGGTAAAATAAAAATTTATCATCCTAGACTAAGAACAACTAGGTTTGTTTCAGTTTTTATCCAAAAATATAATCGCGAAAGTCCTGCTTTTTTACCTAATATTTTCTATTCATATGCACACAATGTAAAGAGTTCTGATAAAATAGAATATTTATCTAATATTATGTCTAGTTATGACAAGGAAATTCAAAATAATTTTGCTCATGCTGTTATAAACAATGCCTGCGATTTTATGCAAACACCAATAGAAAAAGTTTGTGATTCGCTTTATTTAAATAAAATAAATATCAAAAATGACTTTGATGATAAATTTAATGAATATTACTATTTAATTACTAAGAACTCTAATAATCATCAGATTATATGTATTTGATTAAATGATGATAAAAACGAAAACTACTGAACAGTAGTACTAAACGACTTAAAACAACGAGGTTTACAAAGAATTAAACATATTTACAGCAATAATCATAGATTCAATAATGAAGCTGTAAATATCTTTGGAAAAGTTGTTGTCCATAATAATTTAGAATAATAAACTACCTAACTACCTAGGTAGTTTATTATTCTAACATCTTTAATAAAGTGTTTTTAAAATTCTGTGAAAGGGTTTGACTAAAATTAAAGAATTCTACTTTTCAGTTCATCTTATTAAGCAAATTATCTTGATTCTTTCAAAATGGCCCATCTGTTATCAAGATAAAATTTACTCCTTTGCTAACTAATTCATTTTTTCTATTTATATAACTATCTATAATCTCAATTGGTTTGGAACCAGAATTTAAGAAGAAATTAACTTCAATATTTAAAATTTTTTCATTTTTAATGAGCATAAAATCACCTATTTTATGTAAAGATTTTATGCTATTTATCTTTTTAAAATTCTGCTGTGAAAACAAATGAACATTATATTTTAAACATATCTTTTTTAGTTGTTGATAACATCTTGCTTCAAATCAATTTCCACTTCTATTTTTTCTACCATTAGAATCTAAACCGACTAAAATACCTGTAACATAGTCAAAAACAGAAAATCTAAGTATATTTACAAAAAGATTTTTTAATCCTGTTTTGTTAAACAATTCAAGGTATTCATCTATTTTGCTGTCTGTTAATGTTATCTTTTCATTAAAACTATATTCTTTTATAAAATCAAAATCATCTATAATTTTAAAAACCTTGTTTTTGGAAAGTTGTTCTCTTTCATTTTTGCTTAATGCTAATAAAAGTGGAAAAACTGAAATGATGTTTGGATTAGTATTTAAAAGTTGCTTAAAAACTTCATTGAAATTAGGGTTTTGAATTAAAACATCCATTTTTTTTAACAAATCCTTATACTTATCTATTTGTAAAACATTATCTCAATTTGTAAAAAATAAAAAATTTCTGTTAGTCACTAACAAACTGCTTTTAAACTCTTCAATATTAGTCATATTAATAATTAGTAATAATAATTTCTTCCCCTGTTCTTTTATTTTTATCCCTGTTTATCGTTCTTTTAACAACTATTACCTCCTTGTTAAATCCTTTATATAACTGATTTATTAAGGGTGTATTATGATTTGTAATCATAAACAGACATCCTTTTTTATCTAATTTTTTAACTTCTTCTGAAAGTCGAATATGATCATCTTTGGTGAATCCTGTTTTATTATATGCTACAAATATTGCATCGCCTACTACATCATAAGGACTATCAATAAAAATAAAATCTCCCTTTTTTGCTTCATTTAATACTTCTGCAAAATCATGATTCATTATTTTTATCTTTCGATTTAAAAATAATGAAACATTTTTAATGTTTTCTTCGCTAAAAGATGGGTGGTTTTGATTTCCGTTGAATGGAACATTAAATTGTCCTTTGGAATTAACCCTATATAAGCCGTTAAAGCAGCGTTTGTTTATATATACAAACATAGCTGCAAGTTGCATATCATATTCATTTTTAAGCAATTTCTGGTTATATTTTGCTCTTATGTAATAATAATCTTCTTTACTGGTATATTTTTGATCATATTTGCTTAATTGATTAATAAATAACTTGTAATTGTCTTTGATGTTTTTATAAACATTAATTAATGCAGTATTAATATCATTGATAAAATATTCTTTTGCTTCAATTGTAAATAATACAGCACCACCTCCTACAAAGGGTTCAAAATAACGATTTATATTTTTTGGTAGTTTTTGCTTTATTTTATTTAATATTTGTCTTTTTCCGCCTGCTCATTTTACAAAAGGGGATATTTTTAGAGAATCCATAATTTAATTTTATTATATTTACTCACATCACATCTTAAATTTAAAAAATTTATGATGTGATGTAAAAACATCCCAATAGAGATGTTTTTTATTATTACAATCCTAATTCTTCATCTGTTGGAATTTGCAGATTTGAACCTACATATTGGAATATTTCTGGACTTTGTTTGATGTATTTACCTTCTAAAATCCGTATTACACTATCGACAGTATCTTCTAAGGAAACATATTGACCTGGTGCTTTAGTAAAGTGTTCAGTCATAAAGAAATTTTGGGTAAAGAAGTTTTCAAGTTGTAAGGCTTTTTTAACAATTGTCTTAGATTCTTCATCTAGTTCATCAAAACCAAGAATTAAAATAACATCTTCTAAGTCTTTATATGCTTTCAAAATTCTTTTGGTTTCTATAATTGCATCAAAATGTTTTTTACCAAGTAATTTTTCATCAACTGAGTTAGATTGTGAAGCGAGTGGGTCAAAAGCAGGGAAAATATTTTTGGCTGATTGCACACGTGAAAGCACTAAACTTCCATCAAGGTGGTTAAATACAGCAACTGCTGATGGATCAGATAAATCATCCATAGGTAAGAACATTGTTTGAAACGATGTGATTGAACCATTTTCGTTTTTATATAAACGATCTTGGATATTAGCAACATCTGATTCTAAGGTTGATTGGTATCCACCAACTGATGGTTTTTTACCTAAGGTTGCACTAGTTTCGTTTTCAGCTTGTAAAAAACGGTAAATATTATCGATAAATAACAACACATCTTGATGTTCAACATCTCTTAAGTATTCAGTAGCAGTTACCCCGATTGGAACAATTGACATACGAGCACCTGGTGATTCGTTCATTTTTGAAATATACATTGCAGAACGATCCATTAAGTTTGAACTTTCAAGTTCATTAAATAATTCGATGGCTTCACGAGAACGTTCTCCCGAACCGATGAAAACATTTGATGTATTAGCACTGTTTTTGTTAACATTAAAGATAATTTCTTTCATTAACACAGTTTTACCAACTCCAGCACCCCCAAAAATACCTAATTTATATCCTTTGATAATCGGGATAAAGAAGTCAATTGCTTTAATTCCTGTTTCAACAAGTTCAATTTCATTATGTAAATAACGATTTGGATTAATTGTTGAATCCATTTCAATGTATTTTGGATGGGTATCACGATCTAATAAAGGTTGTCCACGGAATGAATAAATGTTATTTAATGATTGCAATCCAACTGGAACCATAAAACTTTGTTTAGTATTAATTACAGCATCATCGATCGATATTTCTTGAGAGTTATAAATTATAATAGCACGAATAGTAGTATCATTTAGTACTCTTTTTACTAGCAGATAGGTTTTTCCATCATGTAAAGTAAGCAGTTGATTTACTTTTGGAAGATTGTCTTTATCAAATTCTACTTCTATAACATCTGAAAATAAATTAATAATTTTTCCTGGCATTATCTATCTCCTAATTCTCTAGCAACTTGTTCTAATATCGCAGGTTGGATTTTGAATAAATCATCTGTTTCAATTTCTCAATTTAAATTATATGTATCTGAATATTGTTTCAATGCATTAGCAAAAAATGATTTATGTAAATTATCATCGTAGTTTTCACCACTCATTACAGTATTATATGAATTACGCGCTTGCTCATCAACTTGAATTAATTTATCAATAAAAGCGATTGCTTTTTGTTCATCTTTAACACCTTTTAAAATAGTTCAACTGATTAACTTTGATGAGAACAAAATAAGATCTTGGGTATGTAACGAAAATCCTCTTTGGGTAAACATCTTATCAATCATTTTTCCTTTATAAATTAATAACGAAGTTTCTTTATTAAAATCATAATCTAGCATCGCAAGCTTTAAATGACGTTTATATTCTTTATATGCTTTACCAATTTCAGCAGCAACCTTAGTAACAAGTCTACTTTGCACACTTGAACCAGTTCTGGATACTGATAAGTTAATGTTTATTGCTGGTAATACCCCTTGTGAGAATAAATCAGCACTTGTAACAACTTGTCCATCGGTAATTGAGATAATATTTGAAGCAATTAACGATGTAATATCACCATCAACAGTTTGCAGAATTGGTAATGCTGTAATAGTTTTACGACCTACAAACGAACCAGCTCTTTCGAGTAGTTGTGAATGTGAAAAGAATGTATCTCCAGGCATCGCTTCTTTTCCTACTGGTCGATCTGTTAATAAAGCAATTTCACGGATAATATTAGCATGCTTGGTTAAATCATCAAAAACAATTAATACATCATCTTCATAAGAAATATTTTCAGCATGTGCCATACCGATATATGGTGCTAAATATTGTTCATATGCACTTGTTGATGGTGCATCAATTATTATAGTATTTTCTAAAGCATCATATTCTGCTAAGGTATTATAAATTCTGGTAATAGCTTCGCGTTTTTGTCCGATCGCTACATAAACACATTTTACCCCGTTGCGAGCTTGGTTAATAATCGCATTTAACGCAATATGAGTTTTTCCGGTTTGACGATCACCGATGATTAATTCACGTTGTCCTTTACCAATTGGGATTAATAAATCGATTGCTACAATACCGGTAAATAATTGTTCGTTTAAGGTTTTAACGGTGGTTAAATCATGTGCTAGTTCAAAGATTTTTGCTCCGAGTGGAGTAGGTTTATATGTGTTTTCTGCAGTTGGTAAAATCACATTCCCTTCGATGTCAATAACCTTACCAAAATAATTTTGAAAAGTATCAATTCTTGCTTCATCGTTTTCTAAAACAACTTCTGAATTAATCCGTAATTGTGCATTTTTGGTATTAGCAATCAAAAAGGCACGGGTTTTGCTTGCATTGATTAACATAAGTTTTAACTTAGGATTTTCCTTAAGGTGATAAAACTGTCTCTGTTTATAAGGGAATTCACCAGATACTTCAACTATGTAATCAAAAATTGATGTAATTTTTGGGTTATTCATATTAAATTCCTTTCAATCCTATTCCTAAAAATACTGAACCGATAGCTAGGAATAGAATAATTGCTACGATTGCGATAATGTAAATAGTTTTAAGTTGATTATTTCTTTTAAGTCTATTAATAATAGCACCAACAGAATTCAATGCAACTAAAATACTTCCTGTGGCTAAAAATAATATTCCTAAAATTGTTAACAGATTATTATCAGGTTGTTTAAACTTCTGTAATTGACTATCAATTAATTGATAGTGTTGTTGATATGAATCAATTGTTTTTTGACTTTCTTTATCTGCATCACTTTGATCTTCTTCGGGTGGTGTAGGTGGTAGTTTATTAGCAATAATTAATTGCTTAAGTGCTAGCATACCAGGACCTATTTCTTTTACTAAATTAACATAATTATCATATCAAGCGATGATATTAAAAGTAGGTTGTTGTGATTGTGAATATTGTAATAATTTGTTAATGTTAACTTCTGTCTGTTTAATAAAATCATTAAATATTTTGGTATTTGCTTTAATTTGTTTAAAGTTTTCTTCAACTGTTTTTCTTACTTGGTCATTTTTTAAAGCAAGAAGAATAAAAGTTAATTCATCTTTATATGCTTGTGCAAGGTGAGAAAAATATGGACCATTATATCTTTTTGACTCAACTGATGAACCTTTAAGATTTCTAAATAAAAATCCCATAACTGCTTCAGAAGAAGTTTTTATTGATTGTGCATTTACTTTGTCATAATCTGGAGTATTTATAACTGTAAATTTTGGATCATTTAACAATATTTCACGTTGGATGTTGAATGGTTTTTCGGTTGCTGTAAATTGCACCCCGTAAGCTACCATACTAAAAATTGCTGTTCTAACATCTTTTAAGAAATTTAATTTATCATAGTCTAAATAGAATGTTTTAGTTACTTCATTGTCACCGTCTTTAACTGTATCTTCGTATTCAATACCTACTGCTTTATATAAATCTTCGAATTTTTCTTTTAGTGCTTTTATTTCACCTTGATATAAGAAATTGAATCTCTTGTGAGTTTCATCATCAGTGGTATCAAGGTATTTATATTTTGTAGAACTTGGAGCATCTTTATCAGCATCTGTTTTATTTGCATCCGAATCAACATGTGCAACTTGATATTCACGTTTTAACTTAGGATCTAGTAAGTCCTGAATTTCAATAGTAGGTATTAATGAATTTCTAGCATTATCGGTAGGTTTTTCAAGTTTTACAACTCGATATCTATAACGAATGTTAATCGGATTATCAAAGAAGAATAAACTATCTTTTACTTCTTGTGAAACATTTTGGTCATTGAAAACCCTATATAAATAATCTCCCAAATCTTCTCCATCATTTCTTGCGATAGGCAGATTTTGATCAACAGGGTTATAAAGTTTATAACTGATATTCGGAAATAATGGTGGTAGTTGCAAAATTAATTCTTGAGGATTTATCGGAGGATTTAATGCATCATTGGGTTGTTCAGGTAAATTCGGATTTGTATTCGGTGCAGCCGAATCAGGTGGAGTGACTTGATTGTTTTGTGGGGGCTGTTGCTTAGGTTCTATCTCAATATCTTTGTTAGCTTCTAAGTCAAATGCTGTATATCTTGGTTTGATCTTATTTATAAAGTATTCATCTCAAGTTTTAAATCCTTTAGGTGGTGTAACAGTATATGAATCGGTTTTAGGATCATATACAACTTCAACATCCTTACCGATTTTAGTGATATCATCAGGATTCATAAAGATTTCTGGAATCTTATCTTTTAACTTATTGATATACTTATTTAAAGCTGTATCGAGTTCAGTTTTATTAATGGTATTTTTTTGATCTTTACGTTTTTCATCAATATTAATTTCATTTTGATCATTACCTTCAATAGCCTTCTCATAGTTTGTCGGATCACTTTTACCGACTTTTATATTTGTATAATCCTTACCATTGAACTTAACGGTTGCATAATCATAATATTTATCCCGAGATATTACCTTTGGAAAGATTGCATTCATTCCGTATTTTTCAGGGTTAGCAGCAATATCATCTTTATGATCACTAAAGAATTTAATTAACTTATCTAAGTAAGTTATTTTACTTCGATTTCCACGATAATCATCTTTTGGTTTTTGTTCTTCACTACCTTTTCCTGGTTCTTCCCCAGGATTGGATGGTTGTTGTTGACCACCCTGACTGCCTGGATTTGATGGTTGTTCATTACTTCCTTGATCCCCTGGATTTTGGGTATTTCCACCAGGTTTTGTTTCAGGTGTTGTTGAAGATGGATTTACAGCAGAATCAGCAACTTTTTGTTCTTTATCTCTTTCGTTCTGTAAATATTGAATAAGATTATCTAAAAAAGGTTTTAAGTCTGAATGAAACTTATCATCTGCTTCTGTCCTAAATGTATCAAAATCAGGCGATATATCTCTAGGTTTATTTTGCTTTGGATTGCGAGGATCCTCTGGTGGATTATTTGGATCGCTAGGTGTCCCAGGATTATCTGGAGTACTTGGATTTTCTTCACCATCTGTTTGCTTAATATCTAACTTTGCTTTGTTTTGTGTAGAAAGCGAAATTATAGGTGTCATTGTGGCAGTTGCTAACGAAAGAACATTAAGAATTTTTTTTCATTTTTTACTCATATGTTTCCCTTTCTGTTAAATTCAACAACTGCTTTAATTCTAATTCATATAAATCATTTTTCAAGTCATCTAATAAGATGGTTTCATCAATGCTTAAACCGACAAATCGCAAGGTTTTTAAACGAGATATTTGATATTTAAGTGGATCAAGTTCTTTTTTGTATTTTTGCTTTGTTGCAGCAACTTTGAAAAAATGGATATTAGAAAATGATTTTACTAAGGTTTTATCAGGTTTTGAAACTATATTAACATTCTTTAAAAACATAAAGAAAGTGTTTTTGTTTTGTGGATTAACTAATTTAATTAACATTCTTGGATATGCACCAATAGAGTTATCAGAAACTTTAATTCAAGTATTTTCTTGATAATGATTAATATATAAATCATAATTTTTAATTCTTAATTTCTTATTATCCAAGAAAATCATTTCAATAGGTTTACTCATACTCATTTCGACCTTCTTCAAAAATAGTTTGTTTTTTCTTAGTTAATAAAACAATTTCTTCTATTTGTTTTTCTTGTTTAATGCGATGGATCCGTTTAGTAACTTTAAGAAGTTCTTCATCGAGTTGTTTTACTTTTTTATTAGCAGCAACCAAAGCATTTTTAGCATTATAAAACGATGATTCGATAATTAATGAGTTAATTGCATTTTCGATGAAAATAGTAATTTGATTATCAATAAAACTTTCAATGTTTGGATAAATTTTATAATCTTTAATAACCTTATCAAACTCATTTTCTGGATGAATGTTTAGTAATTTATCAACATCAAAATTTGACATCGGAAGCAATGTATAAGGTTCTTTATAGTTTTTATTTGAGTTAATAACTAGATGCACATTTTTGTATTCACTATCTAAATATAAAATCTTGGTTAGTTGTGCTAATGTTCTTGCAAGGTTTTTTTCTGCAGAACTTTTAAATGTTTTTATTACATTTAAATTATTACTTTTAGCAAAATTTAATGCACGGTTTCCGATAGTAATAAAATCAACATTTTTACCTTTAATTTTATTTAAAATTGTTTTTTCATAACGAGTATATGAATCGGTTCCATATTTTTGTTCTTCAGTTAAATAAATATACAGTTCTTTTTCTTTAATAAATGATTTTTTTAGATTTCTTAAAAAACTATTATTTTTAACAAATGAAATATCTTCAATAAAACTGTTTTTGATGTTATATTTATTTTTAAGTGCTTGAATTAACTGCACATTTAATAAAGCATTATCAACATAAAAAGCAAGTTTTCGTGTTAGTTTAACAATTGTTATTAATAAAATATTTTTATCATTATTAACTTTGATTTTAATATTTTCAAAGTTTTGTTTTTTCTGAATGATATCTTTTAAATGCATTTTATTCTTCTTTTAAAATATTATTATTAAAGAAAAGTTTTAAAGCATTGGTATATTTTGAAATAAATAAAACTATGTTAGGTAGAATTTCAACAACATAACCACCTAGTAGCAACCTTAATAAAGATAAATTCATTTCGTTTAATAAAATTTCAAATTTATCTTCATTTTGGTTAGGATTTTCAGTTAGATAAACCTCTCCGTCAACTTTTTGATATTTAGCAATTTCTAAATTTAATTCATCTATATTTTCATCTGGGTTAACAACCAAATCAAAAGATTGTGTTCTAAAACTTATTGCTTGATTATTAGATGATTCATATTTAGCTAACATCGGAACTAGTTTGTTAAGACTAAATTTTGGATTTAAATTAAAAGTAATTACAAATTTTTGAAAAAGTAAATCATATTTATTTTTAAATGCCTTTTTAACTTGTGCCTCAAAGTTTTCAAATTCCTTTGAATTAAAACTTGAATTAAGTTTTAACAAAACAGAAGCAAAGAATTGTTTGTAACTGACGAATTTTGATTCTGAAACAAGTTGGTTATATGAGTTATAAACCTCTAAAAGTTCAGGTGTTTCAACTAGTATAGTTTTATTTTTCATGAGTAATTACTCCTTTATTTTTAGATGCAAAATTAATTTTTTGTAATCAAACATAAGTGTAAATAAGAATTGAGATAAAGAACAATCCGACAACAATTAAATTAATAATGGTAAGTATTTTAAGTAAGGATATTGGGGTAGGTGCAGATATCAACATAAAGTTATCTTGAGCAACTAACAAGTGATTTAAAGCATAGATAAAGATTAATGAACTATGTAAAAATAAGGAACTAAGAATTGCAAAAATTGATAATCGATTTATATTTTTATGACGAACAATATAATGAATATAAATTGCTGCAGAGAAGATAGTTATCGCAAAGACATTATATACATAATCACTTGGACTAGAAATAACAAAGATTGAAACGGTTAATAACATTCATAATAATCCTTGTGTTAATGACATATAAATAGTAAATAATGCTGTATTTTTATTTTTTCTAAAGAAAAATTCAATCCCAACAAAATATCCTGTAGTAATTAAGAATCCAATTACTATGAATAAAATGTATAAATAATTATATGAATCACCACCATCTAATAAGGTAAGACGATTTCGCAAATTGATAGTCATTGTTTTAATAACTAATAACAATAAAACACCTATAATAGCAAAATATAAAACAAATTTATCTTTAGAAGCATTATCAGAAATTTCATTTTCACTATAACGAAGTACTTTTTTGATATTTGCTCCTAAAATAGATAAACCAACTAAGATAAATAATAAAATAATGATTACTAGGTTTTTAGCAGCTTTAACATTAAATAATGCATCAACAGCTGCTCAATAAGAGTTTTTGCTTGAAAATAATAAGTATTCTGAACCTTTTATTAATTCGTTACCTGGGACTGTTGCTCTAATGGTATCTGGATTTTCTTGTGTAGGTTCAGGAAAATAAGCATTTGCATCTCATAAAAACATATTAATTAAGGTAAATAATAACAAGATAGTATGTGAAACTATTTGAATTACCAAAGGTCATATTGAAGCATATAAAAGTGGTTCTGATTTACGTTTATAAATATAAGTATATATTTCATACGCAACATTAATTAAAAATAGCGGAATTAATAAATAATACAAATTAAATACATCGTGAGCGATTGTTGTGGTATCTTTGGTTAATGCAAAAAAGAGTGAAAACAATGATATAAGCGATAAAGTGAAATATAGTAAATAAAAAATTAAATAGGTTGCAATACGTTCTTTTTGTTGTTCTATAGATTTGAAGTTTTTAAACACCGAATAAAAGAACACAAATACAAGTGGACTAAAGCGCAGCATTATTACAGCATTATCTTGCCTTGAAATTACTGAATTAAAGTTAAATAAATCTGAATATGGTTTATCCGCAGCAGATTGACTAAGTAATGATGTAAGGAAAATAGATTTATCTAGCAAGATGACAACTACTAACATCGAAATTACAAAGAAAGAAACTAAAATATATTTATAAATAGTGCTTCATCAACTCTGCGATTTAGAATTAAGTCGATTGCTATAATCATTATAAATTTTACGATTGATTATGACTTTATTAATTTTGTTCATTATTTTCCTTGGTATTTTGATATGTTAATATATTATTAGTAAATTTAAATTGTGTCGGGATGTTTTCGCTTGCAAATCCATTTGGAAATAAGTTAGTTTTACCGATATTTAACTTAGACATTGCTTCACGATATGAATTCTTTTGATCTTTTCCACCACCATAAATTAAATCATATTGTGGTAAATTATAGCTTCCATATAATCCATTATAACTGTATCCTTCGGATCTAAATGCTGCTGCTAAACCGGTTCTTGCTGTTGGATTAGAATAATGATAAATTCCAACTAACTCGTTTTTTTGGTTTCGAACCGACGAACCAGATGCACCACCACCTGGAGCATATCAACGTGGCATGTATTCTAAACCAAAGTTGATATATTGCTTATTATCATCAGATGTATATAGGTTTTGTAATGGACTTTTTCCGTGAGATAAAACAGGTGCAGATAAGAAAGCATCAGTAAGACCAGGTTTATCAATAAAGGTGCGATATGCTAAATCGTATGATAAACGGTTCCCACGAGCCAGTCGTTCTTGGGTTTTTTGATCTGAATCGTTTTCTCCTACCTTATAGTCATAAAAATCAGGATCAGAATTAATTCATAAGGTCCGATAATATTTTGCTACATTAATTTGGTCATCATCAATATATCTTTTTAGATAAAAATCTCTTCAACTACCTGAATTAGCTAACGGGAAACCTAGAATAAATAATTGATCGTATTTATTTAATGAATTTTCTTCGTTTTTCTTAACTGCTAAGGGGACATTAATCTTTTGATAATCTTTTAAATACGAATTAGGTAAGAATTTAACTTTTTTATCATCTGGTAAGTCCTTATAATCATTAGTAACCAATTTTGCTAATGCTGCAGCATTGGACGCTTCATTAGTATTTATCAAAACTTTTGATAAATCTGCTTTTGCAAAATCTATTTCTACTACCGCAAAATCCGCAAATTCTTCAGCATTTTTATATAAATCTTTTTGTGGTTCTGCTAAATAATCTGATGGTTTAGTATTAAGAAAATCACGTGCATCAAAAACTCTACGAATTGCTTCCTTGTTAAATCCGAAAGTTCTAAACATTGCAGGACTATTTAATCCAACTAATTTTAAGGTATTTAACACAGGATTAACATCCTTATTCATTCTGGTTATTCCAAAACCAACAAACCTTCCTTCTTTAATCGCATCAGCAACATGTAAATTAGTTCCAAAATAAAACTTAGTTGGGTAGCTTCCATCATCTGGAATTTGATAATCCATAATTCACATTGTTCCACCAATATTATCTTGTTGTTTAGCAAAAATAGGTAGGGTAATTAATGAATTATAAGCAACAGATGAATTAATTTCATTTAGAACTCTTTGCTTTACATCAGCAGGGAAATTTGCTGCTTCAAGTTGCTTGCGCATTGGTGCTTTATAAATTTCTAAATAATCATTTACAAGTTTATTAACTTTTGTGTAATCATTATTATTTTCTTTAACAAGTTCGTTATAAACTTCATCACGAACATATTCTTTTCATTGCGATCCTGGATTTTTAGTAAGTCTTTCAGTGTAATATTTAACTCTTTGTGGATCACTTAATTTTTTTATAAATTCAGTTAAATCTTCTTTGTTTTCAAGTATTTTAGCAACTTGATTACGAATATTTTCATCACCGGAAACTAAGAAGTTCCCAATATTAATTGCATATGTTTGTTTTGCAATATCAACATATGTTTGATTAGGTAGTGTACGAGCTAATCCGGTTGTTTTAAACGGTTCTTTCTTACCATATGAATCAACTCAACTCGGTTGTGCTGGTTGTGATTCTTGGTTGATATATAATCCATCCACACTTCCATCTGATTTATAAATAGGTGTAGAAAATCCTTTAACAACGCTGCTACGATAATCAGAAACACCTACCGATGCTGCTTTTTGATTAAAACTTGTTATTTCAGATGCACTTGTTTTTTTGAAAAGTCCACCTCTTAAACTTTCTCATGAACCATCTGCAGATGCATATCTAACAAATGAATCAGTATATTTTTGATTATCATAATCATATCTTTGTTTTAAATCTTTATTAAAATATGTTCTGAATTCATCATTAGTTGGAGCAGGGATATGGATTGTTTCTTCCATACCTTGCTTAAATCCACTGATATCATAACTTTTAACAATGGTATCTTTTTTATTAGTAGGATTGGTAAATTCAACATATATAGTTAATTTACCTTCTTGATTCGCCTTAGCACGGTTATTTCCATCTAAGGTAGCATTAGTTAAAACTGCCTTAAACTTATTTATGTAGTTATCTTTAACCTTAATACTTCAATTTTGTAAGTTATCAAAAACTTTTGTAGGAAGTGTATTTTCTTTTGTGGTAGGAACCAAAGTGTTTGTAGCAACTAATTCAAATTGGTCATCTGGTTTTAACGAATTTACTATTGTAGCAAATTCTGCTTTTGATATAGGTTTAACTTGTTTTTGCTCACCCACTGATTGCCCACCTGAACTCCCAGAAGAACTTGAACCCCCAGGATCGCTAGAACTTTGTGTTCCATCTTGATCAGAAGAACTTTTTGCTCCACCTGAATCAGTTGAACTACCTGAACCACCTTTTGTCTCTGAATCATTAGTATCTTTTTTGTCTTCTTTTGTCCCGCAAGCAACAGCAATTGTTGCTGGAATTAATAAAGATGCAGATAAAATACTAAATCACTTTATTTTCTTCATATAACCTCCTAAGTTAATGTAAGATCATCTTCTTGTTGACTATACACAGCAACTGTATAACCATTTGATTCAAGTTGTTTTTTTAACTCTATTGCTTGTGGTTGTACATAAATGGTTGTTTTATTAAGTTGTTTAGCTAAATCAAATAAATCCTTTAAATAACCCAATCCACGTGATGTTAGTTGATCAGAACCAGTTAAATAAACATATTTAGTTGTATTATTGTTACTAAATATTATTTTTGCATCTGGTGGACCCGGTTCTCCTTTAGCGATGTTTTCAAAACCTGCATCATTTAATTCTTTAGAAGAAATGTTAAAGTATTCTGAATCATTAAATAATAATAATCTTTTAATTTTTCTTGGAGCATTTGATGTTTTAACTACATCTGAGAATACTAAACCATGCAATGAACGAATTGATGGTGCTCTAGAAAAATCAAGACCTAACGGATAACTGTTTCCACTTTCATTGTTATCGGGATGGTTTCCACCTCCGCTTTGTCCTTCAAATATTTTTTCATTATTTCTAGTTCAATATGCCATTCTTAAACCATCATTAATTCTTGAATATGGATCAGAAGTGTTCTTTTTTATATCACTTTCTTCAAAAGCAAGAGAGTAAAATACAATTCTAGTAGCTATATTTGAATTCGCTGGATAATCTCTACTTAAATTAGAATCTAGTGTATTAACCCAAGCGGTTTTACGAAGAGCTAACGGGTTAATTGATCATTTTTCTGAAAGTGCATTTCCGGTTGTATATAAACCTAATTCATCGATTTCTTTGTATTCTAGCTCTATTAATGCAGATGTATTTGCAGCAGATGCATCAAAGAATAATTCTAATTGAGGAATTTTTTGAGGTAATAAATCTAAAATTTCTTTAAATTTCTGATTCGCCGATGCTGCACCCATATTTAAGAAACGATATGAAGTAATATTAATATTATCTTTTTTAAATCCTTCCAAAAGTTCTTTTGTTTTAGCATATGCTTTAGAATCAAACATATTAATTTCTAAAACAGTTCCTTCATTAAGTTGTCCATCAACTTTTTGCTTTGCTGTAAGTTTATAAATATTAATACCTTTTATTCCTTGAATATCATATTTAGCAAATCTTGCTTCATATTTTATATCAGTTTTATTTCAGTCTTTATAATTACCACTTAAAATTGAATCACCATCACGGCCAAATGGTCCTGAGATCCTAAAGGTTCTCCTAGTTTCATTATCTCTTGTTTGTACACCTAAAACTGAGTTAAATTCATCTGGTTGACCAAATACATGTGAGTTAATTTTTCCATCTTCAGTGATATAAATTTCTCTCGGATCTAAAACAAATCCTTTTTGTAATTCCGAATATGCACTTGGATCTATTTGGGTAAATTTAGAAAAGTCAATATTTTCTATTAAGAGTCAATCACGAACTGTTTTATCAGGGTAATTTTTAAATTTTTCATAATCAGCTGGATTCTTTAAAAAATACTTGATATTAGGTGAATCTATTAATCTACTGTATTGATATCGTTTTTTTTCTCAAACTCATGGTTGTTGATTAATATAACTTTGAATATTAGCATCGCGTTCAGTTTCTGTTTTATATTGTTTATCATCAAAAATTTGCTTAATAAGCCCTATTGTATCATTCGGATTATCATGTATGGTTTTAAATGCTGCAACTGCATTAGATAAAACCCTGTTAGTCAGTTGGTCTGTAACTGTAATACTATTTAGAACCTTATTTATTTCCTGTGAATATGGTCTTCGATTAGCGATATCACGTTCTACATCATATTGAGCAATTGTTCTTCCTGGATTTTGTGTAACATCTGCATCAACAGGTACACCTTGAATATATATTTTATTCGATTGTTCTTGTTTAGGACTAAAGTTTTCTTGTTTTTTTACTTCCTGCTTTGGAGGTTGAGCAATTGGTAATTCTTTCTTTTCGTCTTCTTTTGGTGGGGTTATAACGATTTGTTTTATTTTTTGCGCTGAAGCAGGTTCACTCTTCTTTATTTCTTGTTTTGTTTCAGGTTTTGGTTCATCTTTTTTCTTTTCAGGAACTTGTTTTAACTCTTGTTTTTCTATCGGTTTTGGTTTTTCAATTTGATTTAAAATAACTGTTTCCTTAGTTTTTGTCACTTCTTTGTTTTCATCAACTTTTTTAGTTGTCTTAACAGTAGGTTCATCTATTTTTTTAACCTTTTCTTTTGGTTTAGGTAAATTTAAATCAACAACTGAACTAATGCCAACTGTTATATCAGTATGATTTATATTTTCTAAAACTGGTTTATTAATTGATTCAGGTAGGTTGCTACTATTATCTGACGATGAGGTGGGTGAAAAATTATACAGGACTGATCCAGTGACACTTGAAACAAGTGATGTACCAACTACTAAACCACTTAATATCAAATATTTTCGTTTTAATTTTATACTCATATGACACTCCTTCGATTGACACGTATATATATATATATATAT